>NZ_JAKFWN010000009.1:0-29668 GCF_021731865.1 Raskinella chloraquaticus (SeqCode)
GCTCAAACCAAGGTCAGCATCGGCTTTTCGGGCTGGACCGGCTTTGCCCCGCTTGTATTGGCCAAGGAAGCCGGGATATTCGCCAAAAACGGCCTCGACGTCACCTTGAAGAAGATCCCGCAGGCCAGCCGCCATCTCGCCATGGCAGCAGGTGACATCCAGTGCGCGGCAACGACGGTTGAAACCTGGATTGTGTGGAATGCGGCCGGCATTGCCAGCACGCAGATTTTTCAGATGGATAAATCCTACGGCGCCGACGGCATGGCGGTGCGCGGCAATATTGCCTCGATCAAGGATTTGAAGGGCAAGCAGGTTGCCGCCTCCGCTCCCGGTACCGCGCCCTATTTCACGCTGGCCTGGTTTTTGAAAAAGAATGGCCTGTCGGTCAAGGATGTGACGGTCGTCAATATGGAGCCTGGCCCCGCCGCTCAGGCTTTCATCGCCGGACAGAATGACGTTGCGATGACCTATGAGCCCTATCTCTCGGCGGTCCGCGACAAGCCCGAGGCAGGCAAGATCATCGCCACCACGCTCGATTATCCGATGATCATGGATACGTTTGGCTGCACGCCGAAATTCCTCGCCGAGAATGAGGCTGCGGCCAAAGCGCTGGCGAAGAGCTATTTCGAGGCGGTCGCCCTGATCAAATCGGATCAGGCGAAAGCCTATGACATCATGGGCGCCGACGTGAAGCAGACGGGCGAACAGTTTGGCAATTCAGCGAAATATCTGCGCTGGCAGGACAAGGACGCCAACAAGGCGTTCTTTGCCGGCGATTTCAAGTCGTTCTCCAAGGAAGCTGCCGATCTCCTTCTGGAAATTGGTGTCATCAAGCAGATACCCGATCTGACCAGGCTGGCGGATACGCGCTTTCTCGACTGATGGCGGGCGCTCGTGCTTTTGCGATGTCGACAGTCCGGCATGTCCTGACATGCCGGGCCGATACATGTATCTGATCTCATGAAACCGCTTGAGCCCATTTCCTTTGGTGCGCGCCTGGCGCTGGGCCTGTTGTTCTTCGTCGTTTTTGTTGCCGCATGGTCTCTGGCGACATTCGGTGGATTTGTGTCGAAGACTTTCCTCGCCGATCCGCTGACGATGATCGACGAGGGGCGTATCCTCATCGTGCGCTATGGCTTTCTGGGCGATATTGCCATCACCATCTGGCGGGTCGTCGGCGGTTTCGTTCTGGCGGCGGCCGTTGCTGTTCCCCTCGGTGTGCTGATGGGGGCCTACAAGCCGGTCGAGGCGCTGCTGGAGCCGTTCATATCGTTTGCCCGCTATCTCCCGGCTTCGGCCTTCATCCCCCTTCTTATTCTGTGGGCGGGAACCGGCGAGCTGCAAAAACTTCTGGTGATCTTCATCGGCTCGTTTTTTCAGCTCGTTCTGATCATCGCCGTGACAGTTGGTGGCACGCGGCGCGATCTCGTCGAGGCAGCGCTGACGCTGGGCGCGAAGGATAGCCGCATCCTCACCCGGGTATTGTTGCCAGCCGCAGGCCCGCAGATCGCCGAGACATTACGCCTTGTCCTTGGCTGGGCCTGGACCTATGTCATCGTCGCTGAACTCATCGGCTCGTCTGCCGGTATTGGCCACATGATCATCGACAGCCAGGCCTTGCTCGCCACCGGCCAGATCATTTTCGGCATCATCGTTATCGGCATCATCGGGCTTGTGTCCGATTTTCTGTTCAAGGCGCTCAATCGCCGCCTGTTCGCGTGGAGCACGTTGTGAGCAAGCTCAGCGTCGAAAATGTGTCGCGGCAGTTTCCCGCCCCCAGGGGCGGTGCGCCCGTGCCGGCGCTGCTGCCGGTCGATTTGACGGTCGCCGACAATGATTTTCTCGTCCTGCTCGGACCATCGGGATGCGGTAAATCAACCCTGCTGCGCCTGATCGCCGGGCTTGATCGCCCGACGACGGGGCGCATCCTGCTTGACGGCAGACCGGTGAGCGCGCCCGGTCCTGATCGCGGCATGGTGTTCCAGTCCTATACGCTGTTTCCGTGGCTGACGGTTGCAGACAACATCGCCTTCGGCCTGCGTGAAAAAGGCCTGGACGAGGCGAGCGTCAAACCGATTATCTCTGACTGGCTGGAGCGTATTGGCCTGGCGGGTTTTGGCAACCACTACCCCAAGCAGCTTTCCGGCGGCATGCAGCAGCGAACCGCTATCGCCCGGGCGCTGGCAACCGATCCGGCGATCCTTCTTCTCGATGAACCCTTTGGCGCGCTTGATAATCAAACACGCGGATTGATGCAGGAAATGCTGTTGTCGATCTGGGAGAAGCAGAAAAAAACGGTGATATTCGTCACCCATGATATTGAAGAGGCGGTTTTTCTGGCCTCGCGCGTGATCGTGATGACCGCCCGACCGGGGCGGATCAAGGCGGAAATCGCCATCGATCTTGCCCATCCACGCCACTATACAGTGAAGACAAGCAGCGAATTTTCAGCTCTTAAGGCGCGTTTGACGGAAGAAATCCGCTCGGAGGCCCTGTTGGCTGCACATGTTTAACAAATGATATAAAGAAAAATCGCTGTTTTACGAAAATTAAAACATAACTTTATCTAATCCGCGAAGTTTACCTCACGGAAAGAGATATAGTCGATAACGTCCTCAACAACAAAACGTGAAGTGGGGACGTGTTATGGTCAAATCTAAGTCAACGAAGTCGATTCAATTTTGCTTTACTAAGATTGTTGAATGGGGTGCGCCAGTTGTTGCTTCGGTTGCAACGCTATGCGGCGCCACGTTGGCGGGCAGCGCTCCGGCGCACGCCCACGTCAAATGGTTCGCCACGTTTGATGTGGCAGCCGAGCCCATGCCTTTGTCGCAGGTGCTGACACCGGTCTTTTGGGCAGCTTTGGCCTTTGCGGCGCTGGTTCTAGCGCTGATCAGCCTGGTCGAGGATCAGAAACTCGGGCAATGGTCGCACCACATCATGAATAAGCTCAGTGGGCCGTTCGAAGGACGGATGGATGACGTCATGCGGGCCGGCACGGCGGTGTTTTTCGTCTGCCTTTGGGTGATCGGCGGTGTTTATCTGACGCCAGAACTGAAAACGACCAGCGAATGGGTGCCGTGGCTGCAATTTGCCATCGCCTGCTCGCTGTTCTTTAAGGTGACCATGCCCTTTGCGACGATTGGCATCTTCGCGCTGTGGGGCTTGGCGGTCCAGCAATATGGCCTCTTCCATATGCTTGACTACCCGATCTTTCTGGCAACAGCGGTCTATTTTACACTTTTTGCCTGCAGCAATCCTTATCTGCGCGAGATGCGCATGCCCGTTCTGCGCTGGGGCGCGGCGATCACCTTGATGTGGGCCAGCATCGAGAAATTTGCCTATCCGCACTGGACGACACCGGTCTTGATCGCCAAGCCTTATCTCGCCGCCGGCTTTGATGCTGATACATTCATGACGCTGGCCGGAGTGGTTGAATTCGGCCTTGCCTTCGCTCTCATCTGCTCGCCTTTGGCGCGCCGCCTCGGAGCGCTGGCTCTGGCCGTTCTCTTCATTGCCGCGGTCATTCCCTTCGGCAAGATCGACGCCATCGGCCACCTCGTCATCATCCTGATTTTGGTAACCATCATCGGTGAACGGCGCCAGCAGGATCGCACAATCTTTCTCACCTGGGCGCGGACCTCCCAGTTGAAGTTTGCTGCACTCGCTGGCTTCTTCCTGTGCTATTACGTGGGTCATGCGGCGCTGTTCAACCACAACAATGCCGGTCACAGCATAGCGCTGATCGGCAAGGCAAACGCGGCGGCGAGCGCGGAGATTTGCACACATGACCATGGTGATGAGGTTCATGGCGATCATGACCACGCCCATGATGAGCACGCCCATGATGGCCATGACCATAGTGACCATGTTCATCCGCCGGGTACCAAACCGCATAGCCATTGACGCAGCTTGCAGGCCCTGGCCTGTCAGCCCATCGGCACCGCAACGCTCTGCCCGCCATCAACGGGCAGAGCGATGCCTGTAATAAAGCGCGCATCGTCGGAAGCCAGGAACGCTGCCGCGTGGGCAATGTCGAACGCCGTTCCCATCCGCCCCAATGGCACGGCGCGGTTGCGGGCTGCCACCATCTCGTCAATCGAGGCGTAATTGCCGGCAATCTGCTTGTAGATCATCGGTGTGTCGATGAGGCCGGGGAGGATGGAGTTGGCGCGGATGCGGTAGGGTGCATATTGAACGGCGAGGGCGGAGGTTGCCTGCACGATGGCAGCCTTTGACGCATAATAGGAAAAATAGGGGTAGCCGACGAAACGGATCGCCGCGAGCGAAGCGATGTTGATGATGACGCCCTGCTTGCGGGCGATGAAATGCGGCAGCAGGCAGCGGCAGGTGCGGTAGACGGACCCGAGATTGATGTCGATGGCCCGCGTGAAATCGGCTTCGGCAAGATCGATCGGGCTGCCATTGACGACGACGCCGACATTATTGTGAAGGATGTCGACAGCGCCGAAATATTGAAGCGCGGTCGCTGTTGCTGCTTCGACGCTCGCAAGGTCGGTGACATCGGCGGCAAGCGCGATCACCGCGCCACCTTCGCCAGCGATGATCGCGGCAGTTTCTTCCGCCGCCGGCAGCGCGATGTCGACGGCGATGACCTTTGCGCCTTCCCGGGCGAAGGTCACCGCGGTGGCCTTGCCATTGCCCCAGCCCGGACCGCTTGAGCCGGCGCCGAAGACGATGGCTGTCTTGCCGTCAAGCCGCCCCGCCATATCATGCGCCCCTATAGAAACCCGATGGAAATCCACGGCACGGCAGCAACCACGCCAAGACCGACCAGCAACGCCAGCATATAGGCCCAGATCGGTGCGATACCCTCATCAGGATGCACCTTGCCGATGGCACAGGCGGCATAATAGCCAACGCCAAAGGGTGGGGCGAAGAGCCCGAGCCCCATGGCAAGGATCACCACCATGGCGTAGTGGACTTCATGAACGCCGACGGTTTTGGCGATGGGAAAGAGCAGCGGTCCAAACAGCACGATTGCCGGAATACCCTCAAGTACGCTGCCAAGAACCACAAAGGCGATAATCGATACAATGAGAAACCCGGCGACCCCGCCGGGCAAGTTTGTCATGAAGGTAGCGAGGGTCCGCGAGAAACCCGATTGCGTCAGACCCCACGCCATGGCTGACGCTGCGCCGATGATGAAGAGAATGGCGCCCGACAGCGTCGCTGTTTCAACCAGCATGGGCTGCAAGCGCCGAAGATCAAACTGACGGTAGATCAGGAGCCCGGCGATGACGGTGTAGCCGATACCGATGGTGGACACTTCGGTGGCCGTTGCCACCCCTTCGACCACTGCCGCGCGGATGATGAAGGGGAGAGCCAGCGCCGGCACGGCGATCACAAAGCTTCTGACGATTTCGCCAGCAGTCGCTCGCCTTACTTGCGACAGGTCATCGCTGCGGTAGCGCCACGCGACGACAACGCAAAGCCCGATCGCCAGCACCAGCCCCGGCAGCAACCCGCCAGTGAAAAGCGCGGCAATCGACACGCCCGTCACCGAGCCGATGGTAATCAGCACGATCGAGGGCGGGATCGTCTCGGTCTGCGCGCCTGTAGCCGACAGCAGCGCGACGAGATCGCCCGGCTTGGCGCCGCGCGCTTTCATCTCCGGGAAGAGGGCCGGTGCAACGGCTGCCATGTCCGCGGCCTTCGAGCCGGAGATACCCGAGACGAGATACATGGCGCCGATCAGCACATAGGAAAGCCCGCCACGCACATGTCCGAGCAGCGAGGCAAGAAACGCCACCATGGCGCGCGCCATGCCCGTCATTTCAATGAGCAGCCCGAGGAAGACAAACAGCGGCACCGCCAGCAGGATGAGGTGGCTCATGCCCTCGTCCATGCGCCCGACCATGACCATTGTCGGCACGCGCGTGGTGAGCGCGATGAAGCCGAAGGTGGCGATGGCAAACGCAAAGCCGATGGGAACGCCCAACAACACGGCGCCAAGCACGATGACGACAAAGAAGATGACCAGATTGCCATAACCCAATGTCTTGAAGCCCGGTCCGGCGAATTTGAAGGCAAGCACAATCAGGGCAAGGCCGCCGAGCGTCAGCACCGCATGTGACAGGCGCGATTCCAGAACCAGACGATTGACCCCGAAGATGAGCATGAGAACAACGCCGCAGGGGAAGGCGGCAGCTCGCCACGAGCCCGACAATTCGAGGGCGGACGTAGTGATAAAGCTCTCCTCGTACGCGTATTCGATGGCCGATGGCAGCACGAGCACGAGGAAGCCCAGACACACCGCCAGAGCCAGCGTGTCGAAGAATGCCTGGCGATGGGCGCCGAAATAGGCGACGAGCGCTGTCATCCGCATATGGGCGTTGGCGCGCACAGCTATCACCGCGCCAAACATGGCGAGCCACAGGAAGAGCGTCGAGGCCAGTTCATCCGACCACGTCAATGGTCGGTGAAGAACATAGCGCGCGATGACCCCGGCAAGCAGGACAATGACTTCAGCAATAACCAGAAGGGCTGCCAGCCACGCAATGCATGCGCCGAGAGCGTTATCGAAGCGGCTGACCTGCCGCCTCCAGCCGCTTTCGTGGCCCTGCGGCTTTCGCTCAGCTGCTCCTGCGATATCCATGATCTTGCGTCAGCTGAGTTTGCCGACTGCCGTCTCCAGGATCGTCCATGCTTCATCGCCGAATTTCTGCTTCCACTCGCCGTAGAACCCGGCGCTGCGCAGTTTTTCGCGGAAGGCCGCCGGACTGACATCGTTGAATTTCAGGCCCTTCGCCGTCAGCGTCTCGCGCAGGCCCTTCGTCAATTCGGCAACGTCAGCGCGCTCCGCCACCGCTCCCGCATTGAGATTCTTCGCAACAATCTCCTGAATATCCTTCGGCAGGGCTTCCCAATTGCGGCGGTTGGCAAGCACCCAGAAGCCGTCCCACATATGGTTGGTGGTCGAGCAATTGGTCTGCACCTCGTAGAGCTTGCCGGTGTCGATGATGGCCAGCGGGTTTTCCTGGCCGTCGACGATTTTCGACTGCAGCGCCGAATAGACCTCGTTGAAGTTGATCGTCGTGGGCGCCGCGCCGAAGGCCTTGAACATCGATGTCCAAAGGGGCGCAGGCGGCACGCGCAGCTTCACCCCTTCGAAATCACCCGGCGTCAGAATGGGTTTGGTGCTGGTGGTTGTCTGGCGGAAGCCATTATCCCACGGCTTGTCCATGGCAAGGATCTGCCGGCTCTTGGCGATTTCACCTCTGATGTAGGCGCCAAGCGGCCCGTCCATCGCCTTCCACACCGTGTCATAGCTGTCGAAGGCAAAGCCGACGCCATTGATGGCGGCAGCCGGCACCAGTGTTGACAGGATGAGGCCGGACAGGGTGAAGAAATCAACGCCGCCATTGCGGATTTGTCCCAGCGTATCAGTGTCGGACCCAAGCTGGCTCGATGGGAAGATCTGGAACTCGAACCGCCCGCCCGTTTCTGTTTTGATGCGGTCAGCCGCTTCCTGCAGGCGCTTGTTGAGCGGATGCGTCAACGCCAGATTATTGGCGAATTTATAAGTGAATTCAGCCGCATGCGCGCGCCCGATGGAAAAAGTAGAAATGCCGGCAGCGGCGCCCGCGAGGACGCTTCGGTTAAACAGGCGACGCGAGAAGGCGTAAGTTGTTTTTGTGCTCATGGTCATTTCCTCACCGGTTGTCGCAGCGCGTCGATCGTTTGAAGGTGCCGAAGCGTCAGCTTTGAGTAAGCACGACTATTGAGAGGCAGGGTGGGGGCTGTCAATCGCTTTCAACTCCGAACACGGAGATCATGCGCCCTGTGCGCACCCGCTTGCAGCCCGTGCGCAAGAGAGCGAAGATGGCGCTCTGCGAAAGGCCTGAAAATGAGAGGAAACGTCATGAGCCCGCATAAAGCTTCGATCGTCGGCTGGTCGCATTCGAATTTCGGCAAGCTTGACGATGCCGACAGCGAAGCGCTGATCGCCCGCGTCGCCTCGGGCGCGCTGGAGCATGCCGGCGTCACCCCGCAGGATATCGATTTCATCTCTGTCGGCGTCTATAATAACGGCTTCAGCAAGCAGGGTTTCGAGGGGGCGCTGGTGGCGCTCGCCATTCCCGAACTGGCGCAGACGCCGGCGATTCATGTCGAGAATGCGTGCGCGACCGGTTCAGCGGCGATCCATACCGCCCTTGATTTCATCGAAAGCGGGCGCGGCCGCATCGCCCTGGTCGTTGGTGCCGAGAAGATGACAGCAACACCAACTGCCGAGGTCGGCGACATTCTTCTCTCCGCCTGTTATCGACGCGAGGAAGCAGCGGTCGATGCGGGATTTGCCGGCATTTTCGGTAAGATCGCTTCGCATTATTTTCAGCGCAACGGAGACCGCAGCGCCGAACTGGCGATGATTGCCGCCAAGAACCACGTGAATGGCACGCGCAATCCCTATGCCCATATGCGCAAGGATTTCGGCTTCGACTTCTGCAACACGATTTCCGACAAGAACCCCTACGTTGCCGGACCGCTGCGCCGCACTGATTGCTCGCTTGTTTCCGACGGCGCGGCAGCGCTCGTGCTTGCCGATGCCGAGACAGCGGCAACCATGGCGCGCGCTGTCAATTTCCGTGCCCGCCAGCACGCCAATGATTTCCTGCCGCTGTCGCGCCGCGATCCGATTGCCTTTGATGGTGCAAGGCGCGTCTGGGCGAAGGCGCTCGAACAGGCAGGGCTGTCGATCCATGACCTCGACCTCGTCGAGACCCATGATTGTTTCACCATCGCCGAGATGATCGAATACGAGGCGATGGGTTTGGCCGCGCCTGGCGAGGGTTGGAAAGTGGTGCGTGAGGGAACAGCCACGCGCGAGGGTAAATTGCCGGTGAACCTGTCGGGCGGCCTGAAATCAAAGGGTCACCCCATCGGCGCGACCGGCGTCTCCATGCATGTGATGGCAGCGATGCAGGTGATGGGCGAGGCGGGCGATATGCAGAAGTCCGGGGCCAATGTTGCTGGCGTCTTCAACATGGGTGGCGCGGCGGTCGCCAATTACGTGTCGATCCTGGAGCGCAGCAAATGACCGGTTCCGCGCCCAGGGGTGGGGTCGTACCTCATTCACTGCGGGTGATGAACCTCGCCCATCTGGTGCGCCAGAATGCAAGGCGCTTTCCCGACCTGCCGGGCCTCATCTGGGGCGAGCGGCGTTGGAGCTGGCGCGAGATTGAAGCGGATGTGTCGGCCCTTGCCGCTGCCCTTGCCGCGAAAGGGATCGGCAAGGGTGACCGGGTGCTGGTTCACTCGAAGAATACCGCCCAGATGTTCTATGCGATCTTCGCTGTCTTTCGTCTGGGTGCTGTATGGGTGCCGACCAATTTCCGCCTGCTGCCCGATGAGGTGACCTATCTCGCGCAGTTCTCGGGCGCCAAAGCCTTTCTCTGCCACGGCGATTTTCCCGGTCATGCGGCGGCGATCAAGGCCGATGTTCCCGGCGTTGAGCATATCTGGCGCCTGGACGAGCAAAGCCGCGACAGCCATTTTGGTGATGGCAATCTGAGCGATCTGGTGGCCCCCTATCACGGCACGGCGATGGCCGATTGTCCGGTTGAGCGCGATGACCCGTGCTGGTTCTTTTTTACCTCCGGAACGACCGGTCGCTCGAAAGCCTCTGTTCTTACCCATGGCCAGATGGGCTTCGTACTCACCAATCATCTGAGCGATCTGCTGCCCGCCATTACCGAGAAGGATGCCTCGCTTGTCGTCGCGCCGCTCAGCCACGGCGCGGGCGTCCATCAGCTCAACATCGTGGCGCGCGGCGCTCCAACGATTCTTCTGCCAAGCGAGCGCTTCGATGTGGCGCAGGCATGGCAACTGATCAAAGAATATCGCGTGACCAATCTTTTCACCGTGCCGACCATTCTGAAGATGCTGGTCGAGCATCCCGCTGTCGACCAGCACGATCATCGCCAACTGCGCTACGTCATCTATGCGGGCGCGCCGATGTATCGCGAGGATCAGAAAGTCGCCCTCAGGAAGCTCGGCCCCGTCATCGTCCAGTATTTCGGCCTGGGCGAGGTCACAGGCAATATCACGGTTCTGCCGGCCCATCTCCATGACGCCGAGGACAGCCCTCAGCTGAAGCTTGGCACCTGCGGCATCGAGCGCACCGCGATGCAGGTGTCGATCCAGGATGACAGCGGGCGCGAACTCGCGCCTTTCGAAACCGGCGAAATCTGCGTCATCGGGCCGGCGGTCTTTGCCGGTTACTATGACAACCCCGAGGCCAACGCCAAGGCCTTCCGCGATGGCTGGTTTCGCACCGGCGACCTTGGCCATATGGACGAGCAAGGCTTTGTCTATATCACGGGCCGCGCCTCCGACATGTACATTTCCGGCGGTTCCAATATCTATCCTCGCGAGATCGAGGAGAAAATTCTTACCCACCCGGCAATTGCCGAAGTAGCGGTCCTCGGCTTGCCTGATCCGATGTGGGGCGAGATTGGCGTGGCGGTATGCGTGGCGCGCGAGGGGCAAGCGGTCAGCGCTGAGGCGCTTGTCGAATTCCTGGCACCGAAAGTCCCGCGCTACAAACTGCCCCGTCATGTCTTCTTCTGGGAAGCCTTGCCCAAATCAGGTTACGGCAAAGTGCCAAAGCGGCTCGTTCGTGACGAGATCGAGGCGCGCGGCATTCTGGCTGACCTTGCCGCTGCCAGCAAGAAGAGAGCGTCGTGACCGCCTCGAGCCTTCCGCGCTTTGTCCGCCAGCCCGGTCCGCCGGAAAGCGAACGCATGGTTGCCATTGCGGCCGGTGGCCGCCGCTTCGATCTCAAACTCGATGCCGGGCTGCCGTTGCTGGAGGCGGTGCATCGCGGCTTTGCGAAAGCGGGTTTTGAGAGCGGCGCCTGCGACCTTGACGGCGTGACCCTCGCGCGTCTCAGCTATTGCATTCCGGCGCTTTCGAAGACGCCGGATCATGTGGCATTCTACAGCGATACCTACCGTCCTGCCGGACCGACGGTCATCAGTCGCGGAGCATTGACGTTCGGGCGACGCGACGCAGCGCCGTTCTTCCATGCTCACGCTTTGTGGCGGGAGGCTGACGGGAAAATCATGGGTGGGCATATCCTGCCTGAACAGACCTTTCTTGCGAAGCCGGCAACGGTGCGCGCCATCGGTTTGAACGGCGCGCTGTTTGACGCAGGTCCCGACACTGAAACAGGCTTCAAGATTTTCTCGCCTGTCATCGCTCCGGCGGCGCAGGCAGACGGTCCGTTCATGCGCGTCTTTGCGATCCGCTTGCGCCCCAACAGCGATTTTTGCGGCAGCCTTGAAAAGCTGTGCGCTGATCATGGGATCAGCCACGCTGTCCTGCGCGGTGGTGTGGGCAGCACGATTGGCGTGCGCTTCGAGGATGGTCGCGAAGCCCCTAATTTTGCCACCGAAATCTTTATCCGCGAGGGGCGGATCACGCCAGGCGCGGATGGCAGGCCTGAGGCCAGCGTCGATGTCGGTCTGATCGATTATCAGGCGCAGATTTTCGAAGGCCGCTTCAAGCGCGGCGACAACCCCGTGCTCATCACCTTCGAAATCATCCTTGAGACCGACCGACCATGGCCGGCCTGATGGAAATCCGCTCCGCTATCGTCACGGGTGCAGCCTCAGGCATTGGTCTTGCCACAACAACGACCCTGCTGGAGGCTGGCTGGCAGGTGGCGGGTTTTGACCGCGATGGTAACGCCCTTGCGGCAGCGATGCAGAACCTGAGCGCCTATCACGGCAGGGTGCGTCTGCACCCGCTCGATATCACCGATGAAGCCGCGAGCAAGGCGGCGATCAGCGAGATCATGGACGGTTTCGGACCCCTGCGCGGGGTGGTCACGAGCGCCGGCATCGCCAGCAACACCTCTTTTTTTGACACCACACCTGACCTCATGCGGCGCATGAACGATGTGAATGTCATCGGCAGTTTCCTCACCGCCAGGATCGCTGCCGAGACAATGCGCGACAATGGGGGAGGGGCCATCGTCCTCATCGCGTCGGTGTCGGGTCTGGTTGGCAATCGTGGCCGTACAGCCTATGGCGCCTCGAAGGGCGCTATTGTCAATCTGACGCGTATCATGGCCGTCGAGCTTGCAGCTCACCGCATCCGGGTGAATGCCATCGCGCCCGGCCCGATTGATACCGCCATGGCGCGTCAGGTTCATTCAGCCAAGGTCAGGGCCGAATGGTGCGACAAGGTGCCAATGGGTCGATACGGCACGCCAAATGAGGTGGCGCAAGCCGCCCGGTTTCTCCTGGACGAGCAGCAGTCAGGTTATATCACCGGACAGATTCTCGCAGTCGATGGCGGCTTTTCCATTGCCGGTCTCAATGGCGGCGACGAAACGGCTTAAACCCGCATGTGATGGCGCGCGTCGAGCGCAGGCGCATGCCGCCAAAATGAAAGAGCCGGTTCTTGCGAACCGGCTCCCATGTCAAATCCAAGCTTGACCGGCATTCATGAGCCCGACGGAGCACCCGCGAGCCGGCGGCGAAACGCGGTGATCTGCTCGGTCACAATAGGCCAGAACAGAAGCAGGAGCGCGATCACCATCAGCGACCCGACCAGGCCATTGGACCAGAACACCGACAGACTTCCCTCATAGCCGAGAATGGCCTGACGGAATGACGCCTCCGTGCGGTCGCCAAGCACGATCGCCAGAACCAGCGGCGCGATCGGGTAATCAAGCTTCTTGAAGATGTAGCCAATGATACCGAAAATCACCATTTGCCCGATATCAAAGCCTGAATTGCGCACGGTGTAAGCGCCGATCGCGCAGATGATGAGAATGATCGGAGCCACCACCGAGAACGGGATGCGCAGGATAGCCGCAAAGAGTGGCACTGTCGCCAGGACGATGATCAAGCCAACGATATTGCCAAGATACATCGAGGCAATCAGCCCCCACACGAAGCTCTTCTGTTCGACGAACAAAAGCGGTCCAGGCTGAAGACCCCAGATCAGCAAACCGCCAAGGAGAACAGCGGCCGTCGCTGATCCGGGAATGCCGAGCGCCAGCATCGGCAGCAGCGCCGCCGTCCCGGCAGCGTGTGCAGCCGTTTCGGGAGCCAGAACGCCCTCGATTTCACCGGTACCGAATTTATTGCCTTTCGGAGAGAAGCGCTTGGCCAGGCCATACCCCATGAACGAGGCGGCGATGGCTCCGCCCGGTGTCACGCCCATCCACAATCCCACCACCGCGGAACGGACCAGCGTCAGCCAGTATTTCGGCAGGCCCGCCCATGTCTTCAATACGACCTTGAGATCGATCGCCGCCCGCTTGCCCTTGAAGGCCAGCCCTTCTTCCATGGTCACCAGGATTTCGGACACGCCGAACAGACCGATCACCACAACCAGGAAGTCGAAGCCACGCAAAAGCTGGGGATTGTCAAAGGTCATCCGCAGCTCACCCGAGACAGAATCAAGACCGACAGCGGCAAGCAGAAAGCCGAGGCACAGAGAGACAAGGATCTTGGACCTGTTGTCTTTGCCCAGGCCGATGAAGGAACAGAAGGTCAGGAAGAAGACCGCGAAATACTCCGCTGGCCCGAATTTAAGGGCAAAACTGGCGATCAGCGGCGCCACAAACGTAATCAGGATAACGCCGGCAACAGCGCCGATGAATGATGCGGTAAAAGCTGCTGTGAGCGCTTCTGCGGCTCGTCCTTGCTGGGCCATCGGATAACCGTCGAAGGTTGTCGCCACCGACCACGCTTCGCCCGGGATATTGAACAGGATCGAGGTGATCGCCCCCCCGAACAATGCGCCCCAGTAAAGCGAAGACAGAAGAATAATGGCCGATACAGGCTCCATGCCGAATGTCAGTGGCAGCAGGATCGCCACGCCGTTGGGGCCGCCAAGGCCCGGCAGTACGCCAACAACGATGCCGAGCAGCACGCCGATGATCATGAAGCCGACATTCTTGAACGAAAGGGCTACGTAAAAGCCGTTGAGCAGGTCATTCAGATTTTCCATGATGTGACAGGCCTTCTTTTTTCACAGACCCAAAAGGGCTTCGACGGGCCCCTTTGGTAGCGGCACCTGGAACCATTTTTCAAAGATGACAAAAGTGACAATAACAAATGCGAACGCGCTGGCACATGAGCGGATGACCCCGAATTCACCTAGCCAGATCATGAAAAGTGCCAGAAAAAGGGCAGATGAGAGATAGATACCAAGCCATTCGATGCCGATGGTGAAGATGATCAGCGGGATTAAAACTTTGGAAATCCGGATGAGTTGTTCATAGGTCACGAACATTTCTGTTTTGGCCCTGAGAGCCACCCAGAATGTAAAGACTGATCCAAGGAACATGATGACGGCAAGCCGTGCCGGAAAATAACCCGATTGCGGACCATCGCTCGCCCAGCCAGCGCCCCGTGTGTAATTATCGTAGAACGCAACGACTGATAATAACAGAAAGATGCTGGCGACGACCAATTCTACGGTGCGGCGTGAAATACCGCGTTCAGCTTGCACGTCTTCTTCCATGATGGAATTTTCCTCGATGCGATAAGCAAACATCATCAAGGGATGGTCACGATGACCATCCCTCTTGTACTGGAAAATTTACTTGGCGAGGAACCCTGCCTTGTCCATGAGATCTTTATGGCGTTGTTCATCAGCCGTCAGGAACTCAACGAAGGACGCGCCTGAGCGAAAATCGGGGAGGAGTGCATTGCGGGCAAGATACTCCTTCCACTCCGCTGTTTCCTGCACTTTCTTGAACAGGTCGACGTAAAAATCGCGCTGTTCATTGCTCACGCCGCCCGGCATGAACATGCCACGCAGCATATTATAGGTGAACTTGATGCCCTGTTCGCCGCAAGTCGGTATGTCTGACCACGCTGCCGTGTCCGTTATCTTCTCTTTGTAGGCCATCCGCTTGGGTGAAAGAAGGCAGAGGGGGCGGGCATTGCCAGCGCGCCAGCTCGCCACTTCCTCTGAAGGATTGCCGGTCGAAGCTTCAATGTGCTTGCCCGCCAGCTGAACGGACGTCGGTCCGCCTCCGGCATAAGGAATGTAGGTTATTTTCGCTGCCGATTCGTCGCCAAGCGCCCAGGTGATCAAGTTATCCTCGCGCTTGGACCCGGCCCCGCCGATGCGGATGTTCTGACCGGACTTTGCGGCGGCCAACAGGTCCCCTGCGGTTTTGTACGGAGCGTCATTATAGGTCCACAGCAGGAACTCATCCTGCGCCAAAAGCGCAACGGGCGTGAAGTCGCGCCAGCTCACCGGCAATTTCGAGGAGAGCGGCGTCATATAGAGGCCTGACGACGTTGTGAGCAGTTTATGCGCGTCACCCTTCGCGGCCTTGATCTCAAGCATGGCCTCGCCGCCCGCCGCCGCCGGCTTGTTGACGACAACCACCGGCGCTTTGGTCAGATTGTTTTTGGTGATGGCGCCCTGAATGGTCCGCGCCATCTGGTCCGAGGCGCCACCGGGCGCAAAAGGAACAATGATTTCAATTGGTTTTGTCGGCTCCCAAGCGGCAAAAGCCGTTCCGCACATGCCAAGTGCGCATGCTGATACAACTAGCGTAAGACCTCTGATGTCCATCGTCTTCCTCCATTTGATTTTTCTAAACACGGATAACTGCAAACGTTGTCACAGCGCATATTAAACTCATTATTCATAATTCAAAATAAATGACAAGTTGATTTTTGGTGAACGCGTCCGCTGCGAAACGTCGGACACAGGCATGGAGCGATTGATGCGACACTTCCGATCATCCGCCACAACAGACGACCTGAGATAAAGAGACGTGCCTCGACTGCACGTGAGGGGCCAAGCAAAGGATATTCTGCCCGCGCGGTCAACACGCGCAATCACGGAGGGCGGCGGTGGTCGGTCGATCGTAAAGTGTTTCTGTCTTGGCCGCGTGCGGAATTCGGTTGGCCGCACGCGGAATAAAAATGATAAACCATCGGTCAGACTGATGGATCTCTATGGCAATCTCGTGATTGACCAGAACGAGCCGCATGATAATCGGCGACGTCAATTGACGACGCGGTTTATGATATGCGGCGACGCTTTGTTCAGTGTGACGTCTTCACCTCGGTGCCGACACGCGGCAACGGGCTTGCCGTTGTCATTGATGGTGAAGGTCTGTCAGACAGCGCCATGCAGCAATTCGCAGCCTGGACCAACCTCGCCGAGACCACCTTCCTGTTAGCACCCACCACTCAAGAGGCCGATTATAAGGTGCGGATATTCACACCGGCGCGCGAAATGCTGTTTGCCGGCCATCCAACGCTTGGCAGCTGCGCCTCGTGGATTCAGTGTGGCGGCAAGCCCAGGACGCAGGGCCTTGTCAGGCAGGGATGAGACGCGTGGCGATTTCTGCGAAGATTCCGAGACTGGATCGATGGGTCGACCCGTTGTTGACGAGTATGATGACGGATATAGGCAATGGCTGACTGAAAGCGATTACAAATTGGCTGCCACGTCATGATGTGGCCTCCCCTGACGAGCGGCGCGCCGACGATAGTCGCGAAGCTTGCGCCATCCGCGATGAGTTAATGGAGGCCGACATCGACACAGACCGGCGAAAGCCGATCTTGGTGCCTCTGGATTGCTTGGCCGTTAAGTTGGGAGATCAATACTGGCCATTCCCGATTTTCAAACCCTGATGCTGCCGGTTCTGCGGGCCTCGGCCGACGGCGAAGTGCGTATCGGCGATGTCGTTGAAAAGCTGGCCGCGGAATTTGCCCTTTCAGAGGACGAACGGGCGCACCTGCTGCCGTCTGGCCGCCAGACGACTTTCGCCAACCGGGTCCACTGGTCGAAAAGCTATCTCGGAAAAGCCGGTCTGATCGTGCTGAGCGGCAGAGGCCGGTTCACGATCACTGATCGCGGTCGGGAGGTGCTCGCCTCGCCGCCGAAGCGGATCGATATCAAGTTCCTTCAGCGCTTCCCGGAGTTCGCTGCGTTTCGCAGTGACGGAGGAAGCGACGCTGACGAAAGCGAAGCCGTCGCCCCGGTCAAGGGAAAGCTCGTCGACGAGCCGACACTAACCCCGGACGAGACCATCCGCGTCGCGTACCGACGGCTGGAAGCGGCCCTTGCCGAAGATCTCCTGTCGCGGGTTCGGCAGGGAACGCCCGCGTTTTTCGAGCGTGTCATCGTGCAGTTGCTCCTCGCGATGGGTTATGGCGGCTCGGCTGGCGCGCTGGATCGCGCCCTGACCGGCGGCAGCGGTGATGGCGGAATCGATGGCGTCATCGATCAGGACCCGCTCGGGCTTGATCGCATCTATGTCCAGGCGAAGCGATATCAGGATGGATCACCCGTTGGATCGGGGGCGATCCGCGACTTCTTTGGCAGCCTCGACAGGGTGCGGGCCACGAAGGGTCTGTTCGTCACGACCTCGACTTTCTCGGCAAGCGCACGCGACACCGCCGAGATGCTGTCGAAGCGGATCGTGCTGATCGACGGCAGCCAATTTGCGCGACTGATGCTGTCACACGGCGTCGGATGCCGAGCGGAGGAAACTTTGACGATCAAACGCATCGATGAAGAATTCTTCGATCCGTGAGCGTATCCTGTCCAACGCGGCATCTTTGCCGCATGCGGTGAAGAGGATGGATTTGGCTGCGGTTTCTTGAAACCTATCGGAATCTCTGCATTTCGCCCAGCCCGGAATTTCTGCGCACGCTCGCCTGGATGCGCGACATCCAGGCCATCCTGAAGCCCCGCCAGACATCGAATGTTTAGATATCAGTTGACAGCCCCGCAGGCTTCGGGTGTATAGTCATTACTAAACAGGCAGCGGGAGTGGCAGGCATGTCCACGGAACGGTTCGGCGAGTTCGTGCGCCGGGAGCGAGAGGCGCGCGAGATCGGGCTTCGCGAAATGGCGAAGATGATCGGCGTCAGCCCCACCTATCTGTCCAAGGTCGAGCGCGACGAGTTCCCGCCGCCCGCAGAGGACAAGGTCAAGGCGATTGCGCAGGTGATCGCCTGCGACGTCGACGAACTCCTTGCCCGCGCCGGCAAGGTTGCCTCGGACCTCTCCGACATCATCAAGCAGCAGCCGCGCGAGCTCGCGGCGCTGCTGCGGACCACCAAGGGGCTTTCTGCCGAGGATGTGCTGAAGCTCGCCCGCCAGGCACGGCGCGTACAGGACAAGTAGCGGGCGGCTTAGCCGAACTTTCGAAGATGCAGATGAGGATGAAGGCGAAATGACCCTCTTGGTCTCCTACATGTCCGAAAGCCGGATCGAGACGGATGCCGAGGCGTTGCTCAGGGAGATAGTTGCCGTCGGGAGACAGGCAAATTACCTTGCTTACAATGGCGACACGAGGCCGCTTGCCAATGATTGATTCGTTGATGACACCCAACGACCGGGAAGAAGCGCTTTCCCGCGCCTATGTCGCGGCTGTAGCAGCCGGCGCTGGCTATGTAACCGCCGAGCCGAAGTTGGATCGGGACGGCGTGGACATTGAGATCCACGCTGGTGGGCTGTCGCGACCGCAATTGAACATTCAATTGAAGGCAACGATCAATCTTGGCGAGGCGGCAAATGAGGCGTATCGCTATGCGCTGAAGCGCCGCAATTATGACCTGTTGCGGAAACAGACGATGGTTCCCCGCATTCTGGTCGTTCTCTCTCTGCCCGCTGCCGAAGTGGAGTGGTTGAGCGTCACCCCGGAGCAACTGATCCTGCGGCGTTGCGCCTACTGGGCCAGTCTTGCGGGATTTTCTGAGACCCAGAACAACGAAAGTGTTACGATTTCGATACACAATAACAATCGGTTCGACGTCGACAGCCTCAAGGCACTAATGGAACGGGCCAGAAGTGGAGCCATCGCATGAAAGCGCAAATCCTCGACGTTGAAGCATTGCGGGCGATCTCGCCGGCGGCGCTCGCGGCGTTTGCGCGTGGCGAGGGCTGGACGAAGACAGACGTGTTCGGAACGCATGCGGACGTCTATGGCGGAACTGATCGGCCTGAGATCATTCTGCCGCGCACTGACCGTCTGGCAGATTATGCCTCCGCCGTTTCCCGACTGATCGACGTTTTTGCGAAAGTCACCGAACGCGATGAACTCGCAACCTACCGCGATCTCGTCGGTGCGGACCGCGATGTCGTGCGCGTGCGCGCTTTCGGCGGCGATGACGACGGATCGGTCCTCCTGGACGCGGGCGTGAAGATCGTCGCCCAGGCCCGTGACATGCTGCTCGCCGCTGCCTGTGCGGCAAAGACACCACAGCCGCTCTATCGGGCGGGCGCCAATAAAGAAGCGAATGACTACATGCGGCGCGTGAAGCTTGGCCAGACGGAACATGGCAGCTTCGTCGTGACACTTCTCGCGCCTGTTCCGCCATTGCTGCAACCTGTTCAGCTTCCCCTCGATCAGGCTTGGGCCAATCTCGACGATGAGCCCATGGAACGAATGGTCACGCGCCGCCTGATGAGTGCGCTCGAAGCTTCGCGCACGGCCGCCGAGATGGCACTTTCTGGCGATGCCGCAGCCTTCGAGAACGCCGTCGCCTCAGGCGTCAGCGCGAACCTGTGCGAAGCGGTGGCAGGGCTGATCGAACAGTCCCATGGGCTTGATATCAGCCTGACATGGGCGCGGACCCGGCCCACACCGGAGGCTCACCGAAAGGTCGTTTTCTCGCAGAATGATGCGGAAATCCTCAACGAAGCTGCGCGGAACTTCAGGCTCCGTCAGCCCAAGGCCGACGTCACGCTTTACGGCACTGTGCACAAACTGAAGCGAGATCAGGACGAGGTCGAAGGCGTGGTCACGCTGAAGGCGATCGTTGAGGACAAGATGCAGTCGGTTCGGGCAATTCTGGACCAGGCCAACTACAGCACTGCTGTACAGGCCCACGATGCCCAGGCGCAGGTTATCGTGACAGGTGATCTTGAGCGGGTCGGCCAACGCTGGCAGGTCACGAATGCAAACGTTCGCGAGCTTCCCGCCGATGATACGACGGACGACGAGGCTGCCGAGTAGTCCATTACTCTCAACTGTGGCGCCTTGAGGTTCCAAAAATTGCGGTTTTGGCGTCTTGCGGCCCCAAGTCTTGAATTGTTAGGATTTCTCTGTTAGGCGTCTCAAGGTGCCAAAGTTTCCGTTTATGGAGCCTTGAGACGCCATGGCTGCCCGCAACCCCTTGCTTGCCGCACCGCCCTATGAGGTCGAGCAGGCGTTGAAGACCCTCGGGGCGAACATTCGCACGGCGCGGCTGCGGCGCAACCTCTCCATTGCCGAGGTCGCGGCCAAAATCGGCGTCGACCGGCATGTGATCGGCGATGCCGAACGCGGCAAGCCCTCCACGGGGATCGCCATCTATGCCGGGCTGCTCTGGGCCATGGGGCTGGCCGATCAGCTGGGCCGTGTCGCCGATCCACTGAGCGACGAGGAAGGCATGACGCTGGCCAAGGCGCAGGGCCGCGACAAGGCCGGTGGCCGAAAGGCGCTCGACAATGATTTCTGACGCATCGGCCCCGAAAGTGGCGCCCGGTTTCGGGAACAAGCCGATGCGCAAAGCAACGCCAACAGGTGCGGATGAGTGCTTCGTCTATGTGACCCTGCCCGGTGAGGCCGAGGCGGTCACCGCAGGACGCTACGTCCGCGAGACGAACCGGCAAGGCGTTACCACCGGGCGCTTCGTCTATGGCCGAAGCTATCTCGCGCGGCCCGATGCTGTTGAAATCGATCCGGCAGAACTGAAGCTCGGCGCGCGCACCTATGAAACGGTGCTGATGAAGGGCCTGTTCGGCGCGTTGCGCGATGCCGGGCCCGACTATTGGGGGCGTCGCGTCATCGAGAAACACGCCGGGCTGACCGAACTTGGCGAACTCGATTATCTCCTTCATTCGCCCGACGACCGCGCCGGAGCGCTTGGTTTCGGCCTGGGACAAGCGCCGCCTGCACCCGTGCGCGTCTTTAACCGCACGCTCGATCTTGCCCGCCTTCACGAGATCGCCGATCGGCTGGTGAACGACGAGCCGCGTGCCACGGACACCGAGGCGGCGCAGGTGGAAGAGTTGCTGCTGCTCGGAACCTCGATGGGCGGCGCGCGGCCGAAAGCTGTTGTCGAGGATGCGGACGGGCTGTGGCTCGCCAAGTTCAACCGTGCCGACGACAAATGGAACATGGCGCGGGTTGAGCATGCCATGCTCCTGCTGGCCCGCGCTTGCGGCCTTCTCACCGCCACAAGCCGTATCGAGACGATCGGCGATCGGGACGTGCTGCTGGTCAAGCGCTTCGATCGCGAGAAGGCCGCCAAGGGTTACACACGTGCCCGCATGGTGAGCGCCCTCACTCTGTTGCGCGCCGACGAGACCCAGCGTGAGCGCTGGTCCTATATCGTGCTGGCCGAGGAACTGCGCCGGATAAGTGCCGACCCGAAGCGTGATGCAGCCGAACTCTTCCGGCGCATGCTGTTCAACGCGCTGATCTCGAACATTGACGATCACCCACGCAATCACGCCGTGATCGCGCCGCAACGCGAATGGCGGCTCTCGCCAGCCTATGATCTCACGCCGTCCGTGCCGGTGAGCACCGATCGCCGCGACCTTGCCATGGCGGCGGGCGATTTTGGTCGCTGGGCCAATGCCCGCAACATGCTGAGCCAGGCGCCGCGCTTCCTCCTCGATCCTGCTGAAGCCAGCGCCATGGTCGACGCCATGGAAGAAGCCGTCAAAGGTGGCTGGTATGCGATTACGCGCAGCGCGGGCGTGTCCGAGGCAGATTGCGCGACCATCGCCAATGCCTTCGCCTATCCCGGCTTTCGCATGTGAAGACCCGAAGGGTTGTGAAGCCGTCTTCCGGTTATGCCGTATCGCGCGCGCGAAGTGAGCGCCATGTGAAGGACCGCTTCGAAACCCTTCGCCTGCCGGAGGGGCGCCCCTTTAGGTTCTTCCTGGCGCATTTTGTATGCGGGCGGCGGCAGCGCGATCCATCGCCAGCGGCAAAAGTGCGAACCGGGTTCGCACCCGCTTGAGGTTCGCAGGTTCGCACCCGGGTTCGCGGCGAAGTGGGGTCGATGGGGCGATTGCGGACTGGGGCCGGATCTGAAAGCAGCGGGATCAAGCTGCCGTGGTACGCGCCTCGATGGCGATAATCGCGAGATCGCGATAGCGCGCCATGGCCTTCGGGCTCGTTGAAACCGGATTGATTTCGATGGCCTTGAGGCCTTCGACATCGCCTGCCTCGGCAAGCGCTACCAGCTTGGCGAGCTTCGCCCGAAACCGCGCATGTGTCGGTTTTGAGAAGTCCGGCGCTGCCGGAAGCGCGCCCGCCTGCGCCTGCTCGATGATCGCCTTGCGCTTGCCGGGCTTTGGGCTGATCGGCGACGTTGCCTGCAAGGGCTCCGTGCTCTGGATCGGCGCTTGGTCGTCGCTGGCAGACGCAATTGTCCGCCAGCCGAACCGGGCATCAGGCGTCTTGAACACTTCGAACTCGCCGGGCTTCAGCCCGGCGCGCTGCGCACCGCTTAAGCGTTGAACTTCCTGTCGTAGGTTGTTGCTTCCGTGGTCATGATCGTGCTCCTTCGGTTTGGGTTCAGTTCGAAGCGACGAGCGCCGACCGGCCTTCGGCGGTGACGCCGTAGATCAGCGGCTGGCGCTTGCCGAACGGGCTCGGGTTCTCGGCGACGAGGCGCATCGCCTCGATCCAGGCCTGTTCAAGCGTCGGCGCGCTCGCCCGGGCGTAGCGCCCGGTTCCGAGGAACAGAGCCACGTCGAAGCGAATGGCTTGGGCAAGGACCGCCGCGTTGGCGGCGTCAGCGGGATGAACTTTGCGGCGTTTCATGAGCGATCTCCGTGGGTTACGGGATCGCAGACAGCCTCGACAGCAAAACGAGAGCAACTGCTAAGTTGCTGATTTATTTCGGGCTAACGGGCGGTTTGGTGTCAGCCCGTCAGCAAGATCGACGTCATTATGCCCAATTTGTTCTTTTGGGCATAATGTTCTTGCGTACAGTCGGAATCGACGGCATTATCCGCAAAATCAAGATTTGGGTATAACCGCCAGTGAAGCCACTTAGCCTTGCCCATCAGACCATGTTCTCGGACTTGATCCAGCGATGCCTGGATGCCGAGTTCGACGAGACGTTTCCCGAGAACGGCTCATTCGCCAAGGTGAAAGGCGCGAACGGCCAGCAGTTCTGGTACTATAAGGGCTACAACCGCGGCGAAGCGAACGCCGACAGCAAGCGCTTCTCAAAATACGTCGGCCCGGTCGCGGACCTCGACGTTACAGCACGTGTTGAACGCTTTAAGAGGGTCAAAGCCAACTACCGCGAGCGCCGTTCACTCGTAACCTCTCTGACGGCAGCGGGATTGCCTTCACCCCCTGCGCTCGTTGGCGACATCGTTGATGTCCTATGGCGGGCCGGATTATTTCGCCTGCATGGCGTTCTAGTCGGCACCGCCGCCTTCCAGACTTACGCGGGCCTGCTCGGCGTTCGATTGCCAAGCGCGCCGCTCATGACGGGTGATGTCGACTTCGCCCAGTTCCACTCCATTTCTGTTTCGGTCGACGATTCAATTCCGCCCGTTCTCGAAGCGCTTCGGCTGGTGGACCCGACATTCCGAGAAATCCCGAGCCTCGCAAATCCGATGGCGACAACCAGCTTCAGCAATGCAGCGGGCTTCAAGGTCGAATTCCTCACACCGAACCGAAGCAAGGACGACTTTGCAGGCGAACCGGCTCCTATGCCAGCGCTTGGCGGCGCCTCCGCGCAACCACTTCGCTATCTCGATTTTCTGATCCATCAGCCGGTTCGTTCGGTGCTGCTGCACAAGGGCGGCGTTGCGGTGCTGGTTCCATCACCGGAGCGGTTCGCGGTCCACAAGTTGATCGTTTCAGAATTGCGCCGTGCTGACCGCGACAGCGCGAGCAAGGCCCGCAAGGATCTCGAACAGGCGTCAGTGATGATCGAAGCGCTTGCGAACAGTTCGTCCAGGCTCGATCTCGGCCTCGCCTACATCGAAGCGCGCGACCGCGGACCGAAGTGGCGCGAAGCGCTGGAGGGAGCGGAAAGCAAGCTGCCAACGGAAATCAAGGAGAAGCTCCAATCGGCCTGCGCAGATGCGGGTGCCGTTGATGGGTAGTCGCGGCGGTATCGAAATCGCTGCTCTCTCTTCAAATGGGTATCGCCCATGAGCAGTGAAGATCGCGTCATCTCGATGGGTGATGGCTTGGCCGCGATACCAGAGCGGCTCCTGCTGGCTCATGCGCGCGGGGAAGTGTTGTTCATTTGTGGTGCAGGCATTTCCCGGCCCGCTGGGCTTCCGGATTTTCGTCAACTTGTTCTCGACGTCTATGCCACACTCGATACTTCGACGCACAGCGTGTTAACGGGATTGCCGCCGGGAGCCTGCAACCAATGGCAGGCCAATTGTGCGGGCCTGACCGATCGGCAGACTGCTGAAGTGAAGCGGTTCATCGTCGGCGACTTTGATGTTGTTCTCGGCATGCTCGAGCGTCGGCTCGACGATCAAACCCGTGGCGATAGCCAGGTAAGGCGGACTGTCGCCACGATCCTGCGTTCAGGGGCAACGAGCCCGGCCACGATCCACAAGGCGCTCATAGCCCTTGCCGATCGCGGCGGCGCCAAGACGATCGTAACAACAAACTTCGATCTGCTGCTTCAAATCGCCGCCCAGCGCCTTCGATCGCCCGTAGAGACCTATTCCCTCGGCTCGATACCAAGGCCATCGCGACATTCGGAGTTCTCGGGCGTGCTCCATATCCATGGCGCACTCGACAAGAACCCGGCGAGAACTTCTGAGATTGTTCTGTCAGATCAAGATTTCGGCGAATTCTATCTGCGCCGACGCGTTGTTCCGGATTTTATCTATGATGCTGCGCGCCTGTATCATCTGGTGCTGGTGGGCTACAGCGCCAACGATCCGCCTATGCGTTATCTGCTCAATGCGGTCGCAGCGGACGGCAAGCGCTTTGATGACTTGAAAGAGCGCTTCACCTTCTTCGGCACGAGCTCGCCTGACGCGGTCGCACTAGCGGACTGGAATGGGCGCGGCATAACACCGATTCACTACGATTCAAAGAACAGCCACGACGCGCTACGCGCGACCCTTGAACGATGGGCGGATTTGTCCGCGATCAATGGGAAGAAAGAAATTGTCGATGCCGAACTGCGAAGGATTGTAAGAACATCGCGGTCTGCGGCCAAGGAGTCCGACCGCGACCTCTTCGACCACTTCTTCCGGAGAAGCAACGCAAGTGAACGTGTGCGTCTGTCGGCGCTGGTTTCGGACGCGAAGGCTGAGATCGAGTGGCTTGATGTGATCGTCAAGATTTGCGCTGAAGCCGACCGGGGATGGAAGCCATGATCCGACCCTGGGCTTATCTTGACCCGAACGACCGCGAGAGTTTCCGAACGATCATCGCCTTCTTGAACAAGCGCCTTGCTGAGCAGGGAACGATCGACTGGGCGCTGAAGCTCGAGCCAGGCCAGCGGATCGAGCGCATCGCGGTTGAGGACTTATTGACCGGTCCAGGTGCTCGCGATCTGGCGGAGCCGTGGGCCTCGGCGTGGCGGCTGATTGAAGAAAGCTGGTCACAGCCCCAATCTGAAGGACGCAACGGAACAGCCATTTACGGCATTCAGAAGAGACTGCGTGCAGGTGACCGGTCCGGCGCGGTGGTTTCCGCCATCGTTGCTCTCGTTGCGCCGCGCCTCAAGGTCGAAGCGATTGATGCTTGGCGATGGAACTACGTCAAGAAGCCGCGCAAGCCAAAGACCGTCGATCACATCCTGTCCGCTTGCCTGACCAGCGGGGATCTGGTTGATCTGAACGCGCTCGAACTGGCAAACCTCGATGATGTCGCCTTTCTGACATCGCTGGCTAATGCGTTGGAAGCTGCTGTCAATCACGGCCTGGATATTGCTCGCAGGCTTGGCTGGGATAGACAAAGGCGCCTATGGCAACTTGGCGACCTAGGGCGCGCGTACTACGTGGCTGACGCTCCAAGAGCGCGCAAGGATGGCGAGCCAGACGCATATCATCACGGTATCGCGCCGTCGGTGAAACTGCTGCATGCCGTTGTCGCAAAGATTTCGGGGCTTGATCCCGCTGCGGCGCAATACTTTGCTCGACGTTGGAGGTCGAATGGTTCGCCGGTACATCTTCGCTTGTGGGCGGCGATGTCGCGGAAAGAGCAGATTACGCCCACCGATGAGGTGACGGACTTCCTCACAGCGCTCGATCAGGATCGGTTTTGGGATGTGCACGGCTTCCCGGAGATCACCGAGCTTCGAGCCGTCCGATTCCGCGACATGAACGGGGGAGCGCAGAAGGTTATCGTCACCCGGATTCAGAAAGGCCCTCCACGGGATCATTGGCCGAAGAATCTTGATCCTGCGGAGGTAAAGAATGCGCGACTGTATTGGTCCTTGCGGGAACTACGGCGAATAGAAGTCGGCGGCGGTGTCCTGCCGGATCGAGCCAAGACTTGGCTTGATGCCCAGACGGCGCAATTCGCCGAACTTGCGGAGATGAGGATCGATGAGGGTTTCCCCGGAGGGGTAACTGTCACACGTCGTGAAGCGAAGCCGGATGCAAAATTCGACACGCTTTCAGGCGTCGAACGGCTGAGAGCGCTCGAAGTCGCTTTGGGGACCGGGCGTCGCGGCTGGGATGATGACCCCGCAGAACGCGCTAACGACTGGATCAACCAGCAGGGCAATGCCGACAAGGTGCTGGCTGACTTCGTGAGCACCAACAACGGTGGCGACGACTTTCCGAAGGTCTGGAACCGCTTTGGCTGGGCGCACAGACCGCGCCAGCAGGATGGGCAAGCAGCGCCGGATGCGGAACCGAGCGCGGAAGCTGGCAGGGTTCTCGGCCTGCTGAACCAGCTCTCTGATGCTACGCTTTCAAGCGCGATCGAGGGTATTTGTGCCTGGCTGGACGCGTGGGAGAAACACGTCGTCAAGCTGCCGCTGGCCTTGCCGATCTGGCTTCGTCTCTGGCCGATCGCTGTAGAGATTACGGACCGCAAGCCTGAGGAAGCGGATGAGGCAGACCTCAGCGTCGTTGCGCGTGTTGCCGACGATGACCGCGAGCCGATGGACCTCGACACGCTCAACACGCCCGCAGGCAAGCTCGTCGGCGTGTTTCTTGCCGCCTGCCCCAGCCTGCCACCCGGAGCGCAAGCCTTCTCCGCAGATTCGATGGAAAGGCAGATGCGCGACATCGTGATTGCCGCGGAAGGTCGAAGCGGACTGATCGCCAAACACCGGATGATCGAGGCGCTGCCCAATTTCCTTCGCGCTGATCCCGATTGGGCCAAAGAACATCTCATCACGCCGTTGCTCAAGGATGACGGCGCCGCGCTAGCGCTGTGGCGGGCCGTTGCACGGCGCACGCACTTCACCAAAGTGTTGGAAAGCATCGGCGCGGCGATGGCCGAGCGCGCCAATGATCGACGGTTGGGCAGGGACACGCGCCGTCGGCTTGTTTTCAGTCTGGTAGTCGAATCCCTTCATGCATTCCGCGAGGGCCGCGCGCCTGCGGTGCCCAATCCGCGCATTCAACAGATGCTGCGGACGCTAGATGATGAAGTGCGCGGATCGGCGGCAAACGCGATCCAGCAGTTCGTTCGGGACCTCTCCGCGAAGGCTACAACCAACGCACCCGAGGATAGCGAAGAGCAAGAAGACCCCGCATCCGCTGCGGCTCTCTTCCACAAGGCCGCTGCGCGGTTCCTTCGCGAGGTCTGGCCGCAGGAGCGGTCGCTGGTGACGCCTGGGGTCAGCGGCGCGCTTGCTGATCTTCCGGCAACCTCAGGTGAGGCATTCGCCGAAGCCGTGGACGCAGTCGCCCGCTTTCTTGTGCCGTTCGAGTGCTGGTCGATGGTCAATTACGGCCTTTATGGCGATGAAGGTGAAGCAAAGAAGCTCGCGATCATCAATGACGAAGCAAAGGCGCAGGCTCTCCTGAAACTGCTTGATCTCACAATCGGCACGTCAGAAGGCGCCGTTGTTCCTCACGACCTTACGGATGCATTGGATCAAATCAGGTCTGTCGCGCCCGCTCTTGTCGACCTTCCAGTATTCCGCCGTCTCTCAACTGCTGCCCGGAGGTAGCTTCCCTTCACAATTTTCTGATTTCCCGCGTAAAGTCGTCAAATGAGCGAATCCGCCTTCCACCCCGAGGATAAAGCCCGGTCGTTGATTGACCGGCAGCTTGGCGCGTGCGGGTGGTTGATCCAGTCGAGGGGCGAAATGAACCTCGGCGCGGGGCTCGGTGTCGCGGTGCGTGAATTCCAGACGGCTTCGGGTCCGGTGGATTATGGCCTGTTCGTCGGCCGCAGGCTCTGCGGCGTGATCGAGGCCAAGCCCGAGGGCACCACACTGTCGGGATTCTCGGAGCAGGCTGCACGCTATATCGCCGATGTGCCGAAGCACCTTGTCCGCGAGGAAGGTCAGGTCCGCTTCGAGTATGTCGCCTCCGGCACCGAACTGCTCTTTCGCGACCATGCCGATCCTGATCCGGCGTCGCGCCGCGTGTTTGCCTTCCACCGCCCGGAGACGCTTGACCTCTGGCTGAAGGAAACCGCGACTTTGCGGGCGCGGCTGCACGCCATGCCTCCGGTCGTCACGGACGGCCTGCGCGCCTGCCAGATCGATGCCGTCGCCGCGCTCGAACACTCGATGGCGGCGAACCGTCCGCGCGCGCTGGTGCAGATGGCGACCGGCGCGGGCAAGACCTTCACGGCTTGCACGCTGAGTTACCGGCTGCTCGCCCATGCCGGGTTCAAGCGCATCCTGTTCTTGGCCGACCGCGCCAATCTGGTGCGCCAGACGCGCGACGAATTCCTCGCCTATCGCCCGCCCGGCACGGGGCGGTCGTTTTCGGAAATCTACAACGTCCAGAAACTTGGGCCGGGCGGCATCGACAAAGATGCGCAGATCGTCGTCGCCACCATCCAGCGGGTCTTTTCCGTGCTCTCCGGTAAGGATTTGGCGGAGGAGGATGAGGAAGCCTCAAGCTTCGAGGCCGCGAGCGCCGACACCGAACGGCTGGTTTCCTACAACTCCTCGATCCCGATCGAGAGTTTCGATCTCGTCATCACCGATGAATGCCACCGCTCGATCTATGGCACCTGGCGGCAGGTGCTGGAGTATTTTGACGCCTTCACGGTCGGCCTCACCGCCACGCCCTCGCTGCATACTCTCGGCTTCTTCGGCAAGAACCTCGTGGCGCAATATCCTTACGAGCGCTCGGTCGTTGATGGCGTCAATGTTGGCTTCGAGGTGTTCCGCATCCGCACCGAGATCGGCGAGCGCGGCTCCACCGTAAGGGCCGGCTACGATCTGCCGGTACGCGACAAGCGCACGCGGGCCGAGCGCTACGAGACGCTTGATCAGGATTTCTCCTACACGCCGGATCAGATCGACCGCTCGGTGCTGGTGCCAAACCAGATCCGCACCGTGCTCGAAACCTATCGCGACACGCTGTTCACCGAACTTTTCCCGGGCCGCAGGGAAGTGCCGAAAACACTCATCTTCGCCAAGGACGATCACCACGCCGAGGAAATCGTCGGCGCCGTGCGCGAGGTGTTTGGCAAGGGCAACGACTTCGCGAAGAAGATTACCTACCGCACCGATGGCGCGGACCCCGAACAACTCATCCGCTCGTTCCGCAACGACTACAA
>NZ_JAKFWN010000007.1:0-28714 GCF_021731865.1 Raskinella chloraquaticus (SeqCode)
AGACAGATTATCCTGCAGCCCTTGCCTTTGTTGACGCGCCGCCTCCGTTACTGGCGATACGCGGGCGGGGCGATATCGTCCGGCGCATGATCGTATCAATCGTCGGTTCACGCAACGCATCCGCCCTCGGCAGACGGTTTGCCCGTCAACTTGCCGAAGATCTGGGTGCTCAAGGCTACGTCGTCGCCTCAGGCCTCGCGCGCGGCATCGACGCGGCAGCGCATGAAGCCTCCCTTGCGAACGGCACCGTCGCCATACTCGCCGGCGGCGTTGATCAGGTTTACCCCAGCGAACACCGCAAGCTTTATGAGCAGATCAGCGATAAGGGAGCGATCATTTCCGAAATGCCCTTTGGCTGGCAGGCGCAGGCCAGGGATTTTCCCCGGCGCAACCGCATCATTGCCGGCGTGGCACTTGGCGTCGTGGTGGTGGAAGCGGCAGAGCGGTCCGGCTCGCTGATAACCGCGCGGCTCGCTAATGAATTTGGCCGCGAGGTCTTCGCTGTTCCCGGTTCGCCTCTTGACCCGAGAGCCGCCGGGACCAATCGTCTCATCAAGGAGGGGGCGACGATGACATCGAATGCCGAAGATGTGCTGGAGCATTTGCGGGCGATCACGCCACGTGACTGGAAGGCCAGTGTTCCGATTGTCTTTCGCAGCGATGAGCCGGAGGTGGCCGATCACGAGCCGCCGGAAACCGATCGTGCCCGGCTGATCAATGCTCTCGGACCTGCTCCAGTCGACATCGACACGTTGATTCGTGAAACCGGCCTCCAGCCCGCCTTCGTCAACGTCATCTTGCTGGAGCTGGAACTTGCGGGCCGGATCGAACGTTTGCGGGGAAACCGCATCTCGCTGCTGTCGTGAGGGCTGGCGTCATCTCGGATCGTCTGGCACGTGCAGTTTTGCCTCGGCCTCGGCAAGAGCGGTCAAATATGCCAAATCATGAAGACGAGCGGCCATCGCCAAAGCCTTCAGCTCACCAAGCATTTCAGCAAGATAGGAGGCCGTCCGATATCTTTCGTTCGACTGCATCTGGATAACCGCCATGGGCACCTGCGCGGTGAAATTTCATCTGCGCAATTATAACGTGTGTTAATTTTAAAAAACAACCAAAAGGATATGTTGTTAAATCAAAAGAACGCCGTTGATCATGTCGGAATGTGGGACTGACGCTGCGCGTCCGCAGCCCGCGATTTGACAGCGAGCGGTCGTCGCGACATGGTCCGCCGCCGCAGCGCCTGAGCGCCCTTCATCTGAAAATCAACCGGAACGGTTACCTGTATGAACGTCGTTGTAGTCGAAAGCCCGGCCAAGGCGAAGACGATCAATAAATATTTAGGTCAGGATTTTCAGGTCCTGGCCTCCTATGGTCATGTCCGCGACCTGCCTGCAAAAGACGGGTCCGTCAGGCCCGATGAAGATTTTGCCATGTCGTGGGCAGTCGACAGCAAATCTGAAAAACGGCTGGCCGATATTGTGCGGGCACTCAAGGGCGGAGCGACACGTCTTATCCTTGCAACCGACCCCGACCGCGAGGGCGAGGCCATTTCCTGGCATGTGCTTGAGTTCCTGCGCTCCAAGAAGGTCCTGGCAGGCGTCGCGATCGAGCGGGTTGCGTTCAACGCCGTTACCAAATCCGCGGTGCTCGAAGCCATGGCCCATCCGCGCCAGATCGACGCAGCGCTGGTTGATGCTTATCTGGCACGCCGCGCGCTGGATTATCTGGTCGGATTTACCCTCTCGCCCGTGCTGTGGCGAAAGCTGCCGGGGGCGCGTTCGGCAGGCCGGGTGCAATCGGTGGCGCTGCGGCTCGTGTGTGACCGCGAAGCGGAGATCGAGCGCTTCATTGCGCAGGAATACTGGGATGTCGGCGCCAATATGATGACGCCGCGTGGCGAGGCGTTCATGGCCCGGCTGGTCGCAGCCAATGGCAAGAAGCTGCAGCGCCTAGATATCGCCAATGAAGAACAGGCGATGGGACTGAAAGCCCGCCTGGAAAAGGCGGCCTACCGGATCGACACTGTGGAAGCCAAGCCGGTGAAGCGTCACCCCTCCCCGCCCTTCACCACCTCCACCCTGCAGCAGGAAGCCTCGCGCAAGCTCGGGCTTTCCCCGCAACGCACCATGCAGATTGCCCAGAGGCTCTATGAGGGTATCGAGGTCGGTGGCGAAACCGTCGGCCTCATCACCTATATGCGCACCGATGGCGTGCAGATGGCCGGCGAGGCGATCGGCCAGGCGCGCGGCGTCATCGCCAGGCTCTATGGCAACAGCTATGTGCCAGGTGTTCCGCGGGCCTATTCGACGAAAGCCAAGAACGCTCAGGAAGCCCATGAGGCGATCCGCCCGACCGAGCTGTCGCGGTTGCCGCGCGAGGTCAACAAGGCGGTACAGTCGGATGAAGCCCGCCTCTACGAGCTGATATGGACGAGGGCGCTGGCGAGCCAGATGGAATCTGCTCTCCTCGAACGGACAACCGTGAGCATCACCGCCAATGTCGATGGCGCTTCGCTCGACCTGCGCGCCACCGGCAGCGTCATCACATTCGATGGCTTCCTGAAGCTCTATCAGGAAGGGCGCGATGATGATGAGGATGACGAGAACAAGCGTCTGCCGGCGATGACGGCTGGCGAAACGCCAAAGCTCGTCACCATCGACGCCAAGCAGCATTTCACCGAGCCACCGCCGCGCTTCACCGAAGCCTCGCTGGTGAAGCGCATGGAGGAGCTGGGCATTGGTCGCCCTTCGACCTATGCCTCGACGCTGAACGTGTTGCGTGAGCGCAATTATGTGCGCACCGACAAGAAACGCCTTTATGCGGAAGACAAAGGACGCCTGGTCACCGTCTTTCTGCAGAATTTCTTCCACAAATATGTGGAGTTCGATTTCACCGCCGCGCTCGAGGAACAGCTTGACCGCATCTCGGCGGGGGAAATCGACTGGCGGCAGGTGCTGCGCGATTTCTGGCAGGATTTTTCGACCAATGTCGATGCCACCAAGAATTTGCGCATCGGCGAAGTGATCACGGCGCTCGAGGAACAGCTTGGGCCTCATATCTTCCCGCCGCGCGAGGGCGGTGGCGATGCCCGGACCTGCCAGACCTGCGGCACCGGGCGGCTATCGCTGAAGCTTGGCAAATTCGGCGCCTTTATTGGTTGCTCAAACTATCCTGAATGCCGCTTCACCCGGCCGCTGGTTCAGCCTGACGGCGAGAAGAATGGCGGAATTGCAGGCGATGGCGATACGCCCGGCATCAAGAAACTCGGCATTGACCCGGTGAGCGGAGAAGCCGTCACATTGCGCGATGGACGGTTCGGGCCCTATGTACAGCTTGGCGAGGGCGAGAAGCCCAAGCGCTCCAGCATTCCCAAAGGCTATGAACCGGTAACGCTGCCGCTTGAGATCGCGCTCAGGCTGCTGGCGCTGCCGCGCGATGTCGGCCTCCACCCGGAATCAGGCGAGATGATCATCGCCAATCTCGGCCGCTATGGGCCTTATATCCAGCATGGCAAGACCTACGCCAATCTCGCATCAGCCGATGAAGTCTTCGAGATCGGCCTCAATCGCGCCGTGACAGTGCTTGCCGAAAAGCTCGCCAAAGGCCCCGGCCGGGGACGCAACCAGCGGGCGCCGGGCAAGGTGCTGGGCGTGCACCCGACACTCGGGCAGGATGTTGTGCTGCATGAGGGACGCTACGGTCCCTATGTCGCCCATGACGGGGTGAACGCGACGTTGCCCAATGGCAGTGACAAGGACAGCTTCGATCTGGCAGCGGCGGTGAAGCTGGTTGACGCGAAGCGGGACAGCGGCGGCGGCAAAACCGCCAAGAAAACGTCCGCGAGAGCATCAAAGAGCACGACCAAGGCAAGCGTTGCCAAAAAGCCGGTGCGCAAGCGCAAGGCCGGTGCGGCGGAGCCGGCGTGAAGGAGCGAAGGCGCCAGCCACCGCGCGGCGTCCGCAATCGCTCGCCATCCTTGCCAGGCGCTTCTCCGCCGCCGGTTATCACCGCCAAGCTCACTGGCCGTGATAAGGATGGCGATCTGATCGCCGAGGCGGTCGAGTGGAACGTCGCATTGCATGGGCCGGCGCCGCGCATTGCCGTGATTGCCTCGTCGCAGCGGCGGGCGGGCCCTGCACCTAGGCTCGGCGATGTGGTGCTGCTTCGCCTTCATCGCTCGACGCGCGAGGGTGTCGGCTATGTCGGGCGGGTGTTGAAAAAGATCAGCCGCGCCAGCGAGCGCCGGGTTGGACTGGTGCGGCTCGACAGCCGTGGCGGGGCGCAGGTCGTGGCGATCGAAAAGCGCGCGGCAGGCTGGAGCTGGGGGATCAGGTCGGACGATTTGCACGGTGCCAGCGACGGTGATCTGGTCGCCTTTGAAACAATTACAGCGCCACGCGCCTCGCGGCCGATGGCGAAGGTCAGCGATATTTTGGGGCGCCTGGAAGGGGCGAAGGCATTGTCGCTCATCGCCATTGCCCAGCATGGGCTGCCCTACCGGTTCAGCGCCGAGGCGCTTGCCGAGGCAGAGGCTGCCCGCCTGTCTGCCGGGCCGCGCGAGGATTGGCGGGCGCTGCCGCTGGTTACCATCGATCCAGCGGACGCACGCGATCATGACGATGCGGTGCATGCCAGCGCCGACAGCGATCCTGCCAATCCTGGCGGATTTGTTATCACGGTAGCGATCGCCGACGTGTCGGCCTTCGTGCCCGCCGGTAGTCTGCTTGATCTTGAAGCGAGGGAGCGTGGCAACTCGATCTATTTTCCCGACCAGGTGGTGCCGATGTTGCCCGAGCACCTGTCCAACGGTCTGTGTTCGCTGCGCCCTGATGAAGACCGCGCGGCGCTCGCCATCCGCATGATCATTGATGCCGGCGGGAGTAAGCGCGGCCAAAGCCTCCACCGCATCCTCATGCGCTCCGTCGCCAAGCTGAGTTACCCGCAAGCGCAGGCGGCAATCGACGGCGAGCCGACGGACATTACTGCGCATGTGCTTGACACTTTGCTGCGGCCATTATGGGCCGCCTACGGCGCACTGGCGCAGGCGCGCAACAAGCGCTCCCCGCTGGCGCTTGATCTGGCCGAGCGCAAGCTGCTGCTGAAAGCCGATGGATCGCTCGACCGGGTGGTCGTTCCACCACGACTTGACGCCCATCGCCTGATCGAAGAATTCATGATCGCGGCCAATGTGGCGGCTGCCGAACTCCTGGAAGCCAAGCGCCAGCCACTTATCTACCGGGTCCATGATCAACCATCGCTCGACCGCCTGTCCTCGCTGCGCGATTTTCTGTCGACACTTGATATTCCGTTTGCCAAGGGCGGGGTGCTGAAACCGGCGCTCTTCAACCGGGCGCTGGAAAAGGTGCGCGGCTTGCCGGTTGAACTTCTGGTCAACGAAGCGGTCCTGCGCACCCAGGCTCAGGCCGAATATTCCACTCACAACCTCGGGCATTTCGGACTTAATCTCGGGCGATATGCTCATTTTACATCACCTATCCGTCGATATGCCGATTTGACGGCGCATCGTGCACTCGTGCGCGCCTATCGCCTTGGCAGCGATACGGGGCAAGGGCTGCCTGAGGCGGAACTCGAACAGATCGCCCTCCAGACGACGCTGGCCGAGCGGCGCGCGACACTGGCCGAGCGCGAGACAAATGACCGCATCATCGCGACCTCGCTTGCCGACCAGGTAGGGGCAGTGTTTTCAGCGCGCATCAGCGGCCTGACGCGGGCGGGCCTCTTCGTGACGCTGGTTGACAGCGGGGCGGATGGTCTGGTGCCGATGGCAATGCTCGGGCGCGATGACTTCAAGGTTGATGAAAAGCGGCGCGAAATCAGCGGCAGGCGCAGCAAGACGACATGGCGACAGGGCGACATGATCGAGGTGAGGCTTATCGAGGCACAGGCCATTGCCGGTGCCTTACGTTTCGAGGTCTTGCCGGCGTCACGCCAGGAGCCTAGGAGTGGCGCGTCCAGGCCGTCATCTAGCCAAACTGCCGAGCGGCGCGGCAAGTCTTCTGTTATAAAGTCTGGCAAGGCGCGACGCGGCGCCGATGGTTCAGCAAGCGGGGCGGGTCGACATGTCGTGGATGACGAATAATGGAGGTGCCGAGGGCGCTGCCGGTACCCGTGACCTGCGGCAGGCGGTTCTGCGCGGCATGCGTCTGCTCTGTCCGCATTGCGGCAAGGGGAGGCTTTTTTCGAGCTTTACCACGGCGGTCAACGCATGTGCCGTGTGCGGCGAGAACATGTCGGCCCAGCAGGCCGATGACGCGCCGCCTTATGTGGTGATCACCATCGTCGGTCACATTCTGGTTGCCGGTGCGCTGACGCTGGAGAAAACCCTGCATCCGCCGCTATGGGTGCATTTCTCTCTGTGGATCCCGCTGACGATCCTGTGCGGCCTGCTGCTTCTGCCTCCGGTGAAGGGGGCGATCATCGGTTTCCAATGGGCCAACCGTATGCACGGCTTCTCGCATACCTCCGAGACGACATCATGAGTGAAGTCCTGCGTCCCATATTTGCCGACAAGACGGAATCTGAGACGCGCAATCCCTATCTGCGCCCGCGCGATGCAGCGACCCTCATCCTCGTCGACGCCAAGCCCGGCGCTCCTCTGTCCATTCTCATGGGCAGGCGCAAATCGACCTTGCGCTTCATGCCCGGGCTTTACGTTTTTCCTGGCGGGCGGGTCGACGGCGCCGATGGGCGCATGGATCATCGCGGCAGCCTGTCGGCGCAGACAATCGCGAAGCACAGCCTGCATGGCCCGCGAGCCGGCGAAGCGCGCCTCAAGGCAATCTGTCTGTGCGCTGTGCGCGAGACCTATGAGGAGGCCGGCGTGCTGCTGGGGCGCCAGGCAAAGCCGGCCCGCATTCCCAATCCGGACTGGCAGGCCTTCGACACGCATGGCGTCACACCCGATATCGATGATCTTGTCTTTTTCTGCCGTGCAATCACGCCACCGGGGCGCCCGCGCCGCTTTGATACACGCTTCTTTCTGGCCGAGCGCAAGGCGGTTGCGGTGACACTGCCCGACGACCAGCGCCCTGATACTGATCTTGAGGCCACGGAATGGCTGTCGCTTGAAGCCGCACGGGCCAAACCCCTGCCCTTCATCACCCGCCTCATCCTGGACGACGTGGAAAAGCGCCTGGCGATGCCTGACTGGCGCCATCCATCGCAACCCACGACCTATTATTTCAATCGCGGCAACAAGCAATTGCGGCATATCGGTTGATCACGAGACATTTGCTTCCAGCCAGATCGCACCCCGCTTGACCCTCCCCGCTCCCGCCTCGATGCCCACCTCTGCCAAACTTGGCAGCATCATTTCCGCCATCTCCATCGTCGGGATCGGCCTGGCATTGATGATCCCGCTCCTGTCAATCGCCCTCGACCGGTACGGGGCGAGCGGGTTCACCATCGGCCTGCACACGGCCGTTCAGGCGCTGGCGGCAATCCTCACCGCTTTCATGATACCGCGCCTGCTTGCCCTCTTCGGGCCGCGCCACCTGCTGACGATCTCGATCTTGATCCTGGCTGCAACGGTTCTAGGCTTCACAGTGTTGACGTCGAGCCTTGCCTGGCTGGTGTTGCGCTTCATCCTCGGCGGCTGCCTGACGAGCCTGTTTATCGTCTCCGAATACTGGATCTCGGCGATCGCCGAGGATCGCCGCCGTGGTTTCATCATGGGCGTTTATGCGACGTTTCTGTCACTTGGTTTTGCCATAGGGCCTGCCATTCTCAGCCTGCTGGGCAGCGAGGGGAATGTGCCCTATTACGTCGGCGCTGCTCTGTTCCTCCTTGGTCTTTTACCGATACTGGCCAGTTCCGATCGCGCGCCGATCCATGCGCACAACGCCTCGGGCTCCGGTCTGTTTGCCATCTTCAGGCGCTCACCGGCTGCGGTGTCGGCGGCCTTCTTCTTTGGAGCCATTGAAAGTTCCGGCTTCTCCTTTCTGCCGCTATGGGGCGAGCGTGTCGGCCTGTCGCCGGCGATGGCGGCACTGTTGCTGACGTGCGGTGGATTGGGGAATGTCGTGTGCCAGATCCCGATCGGCCTGCTCGCCGATCGCCTCAACCGACCCATGCTGATGCTGGTCTGTGCGGGCATCGGTGCCCTCGGCACATTGATCGCACCAGCGCTTGCCGGCAGCGCCGCCTGGCTGTTTTTCGGCATCTTCTGCTGGGGCGGCGTGGTCGGCGGCATCTACACTGTCGGGCTCGCCAATCTCAGCAAGACATTCGACGGTCCGGATCTGGCTGCGGCAAACTCCGCATTTATCCTCAACTACGCGGCCGGTATGCTGATTGGTCCGCCCGTGACAGGGCTTTTGTTCCAGACGATCGGCGCAAACGGCTTTATTTACGCGATTTCAAGCATGGCCGGTATCTATGCGCTGATCATTGGCGGTCATGTGCTTCGGCGTGCTTGACTTCGCCGCAACTTTCCGCGAGACACTTCGCTCCTGTTTTCAGCCCGTTCATGTGAAGGACCAAGGCTATGGCCAAGGCCGTGACCATCAAGATCAAGCTCGTGTCGACAGCCGACACCGGCTATTATTATGTCACCAAGAAGAATTCGCGGACCCAGACTGAGAAAATGTCGGTCAAGAAGTACGATCCGGTCGTGCGCAAGCATGTCGAGTTCAAGGAAGCCAAGATCAAGTGATCTGGCGGGCGCCCGCGCCTAGTGCCGATTGCGTTCAAGCGGAATTGCAATCTGCTCTTGTCTTATTGTTCTGACATGCTGTCAGCGAAAATCCGGTTTCGCTTTTTTCGCGGCCTTCTCTAGGCGCGCGTCGGTACCAGCATGGGATTGCCGTGATGCTTGCGCAAAATGGCGGCGGCAGCGCCTGGATCGAGCGCTTCGTACTCTACAACCAGCCGGGGATCGTTGCTGCCGACCCGCAGATGTCTGGCACGCATGTCGAGTACGGCGCGGAAACTCTCGCCGCTGATACCCAGCGCCCGCAGCATGACCGTCAGAGGCCGGTTTTCGCGCATCAACAGCACGGTGAGAACGCTTGATCGCTCACTGCTGCCGGCTGCTGCCACCAGGTCGATCAACCAATCATGACGATTAAGGCGACAAGCCTGACGGATGGCTTCGTCGAGCGTCAGAACACCATCTTCGATGCCCGCCTGGAGGTTGACGAAGGCAGCGTGATCATCCGATATCGCCTCGACGCGTTCAATCAGCTGCTAGACTTCAGCATCAAGCGCATTGCTGATCTTGGCGGCGGGTATGCTGGACCAGCGCGATGACAGGCGTCGGCGGACTTCCTGCGCAAGTATCGGAACCAGGCGATCACGGACAGCCTGCGGCAGGTTGGGACGCAACGCCATCAGCTCCTGCAAGACGGTGTCGCCCTGTGCGCCGTCAAGCAGCACGTGGAAAGCGCCATCGCTGATCTGCGCGCCGTCATTGGCGGCAATCGCGCGATGGACCATCATCTGGCCACGCGCCACCAGAATATCGGTCAGATCCCTGGAGAGAAAGATCCGACGAGCGATCACCTCAAGATGCGCCGGCCCGGTATTCTCGGCAATATCGATCAGGTCTTTTTCGCTCAAATTAGGCGAATAGCGCAGCACCGGTTCAGCCACCGAAACGATATCATTAGCGAGTTCCATGACGACCCGCCGCGGCGTCAGCGCTTCAGGGCCAACGCGTTCTGCGAATTCAATTTTTTCTTTCGGATTTACCTGGTCGAGTACGCGACAGACAATATCTTCAAACAAGTCAACGATCATCGCATCGCGGCTGATATTGCCGCGCATCAACAAATCAGCCAAGCGTTGCAGCAGGGCTGCGCGATCGCCGCTGGAGTTGCGTCGCGCCAAATCTTCAAGATTACGCCACAGAGCTTGCGTCATTTTTCCCGTCCACCTCCCGGACGTCTAGCATAAGGAGCTTTGGAAGCGGTGAATAAGGCGGTTCAAATTTGATCGATCCCGTCAAAAGCCTAAGAGAATGAGACGATACAGATAGCGTTCAGGCGGCCTCCGCAACGACGCGATTGCGCCCGTCGCGCTTGGCTGCATAAAGGGCATGGTCGGCGCGCTCCAGCAGGGCTTCCGCCGTCTGCGTTGTGTCATTCAGGCTGGCAATACCAACCGAAATGGTCACCGGAATTTCACGCGTGCGTCCGGTTATGGCAAACGGCGCGGCAGCGATACGCTCGCGGATACGTTCCGCCACCGTATAGGCAAGTCCGGTATTGGTTTCGGGCATAATGACGACGAATTCCTCGCCACCGTAACGGCACACAAGGTCGACGCCGCGCACGGATTTGCGCAGGCGACGGGCAAATTCGCGCAAGACATCATCGCCTGCCTGATGGCCGTAACTGTCGTTGACCGACTTGAAATAGTCGAGATCAAGAATGAGAACCGACAGATCCTTGCCGCGCGCCGTCGCATCGTGAACGAGGGTGTTGATGTGGTTTTCCATATAGCGTCGATTGTGAAGGCCCGTCAGCCCGTCGGTGATCGCCAGTTCCATCGAATCCTGGACAGCCTGGCTCAGCCGATCGCCGAAACGCTTGCGGCGGATCTGAGTCGACACCCGGGCGAGCATTTCGTTCTTGTCGATCGGGCGCACAAGATAATCATTAACGCCCATATCGAGGGCCCGCATGAGGCGGCCCTCCTCTTCATGGTCGATCAGGACCAGAATAGGCAAATGACGCACGCGCTCGATCGAGCGAATCTGACTGCACAGGCGAAGCGGATCAAAGTCACTTAATGCCATGCTGACGATCGCAAGTTCGTAATCGCCTTCAGCGATACGAAAAAGAGCTTCCTGCGGCTTTTCCTCGACATCAATCTGGTGGCGCGAACGTAACGTCTGGGCAAAGCGCTCGGAAGAGGAGCGTCGATCGTCAACCAGCAGCAATTTGCCATGATTGCCGTCGATTTCGGCAAAGCTGCGCTCGGGGGTGTTGAAACCAAGGTCCTGGGTGGTTGCCGCGCGCAAGCGCAATTCATCTGTCAGCTGTTTCAGCCGCACCAGCGAACGCACCCTGGTAATCAGCGCCGTATCCGATACCGGCTTGGTCAGAAAATCATCGGCACCCGCTTCAAGGCCCCGCACGCGGTCCCCCACCTGGTCCAACGCCGTGACCATGATGACGGGGATATGGTGCGTGCGCGGATTGGATTTGAGGTGGCGGCACACCTCAAAGCCGTCCATGCCGGGCATCATGACGTCAAGAAGGATGATATCGCATTGTGATCGTTCGCAGATCGCCAGGGCGTCAGGGCCGGACATGGCGGTGAGGACGTCGAAATATTCGGCGTTAAGCCGCGCTTCCAGCAGCTTTACGTTGGCCAGTATATCATCGACAACGAGAACCTGTGCGGTCATCGCTTACCTCGTGCTTTATGTAGCGGGACCTAAAAACTGACGGACAGTCTCAATAAATTTGGCGATCGAAATCGGTTTGGAAATGTAAGCTTCGCAGCCACCGGCGCGAATGCGCTCTTCATCGCCCTTCATGGCGAAAGCGGTGACCGCGATCACCGGAATCGAGCGCAACTCTTCGTCGCGCTTGATTTCCTCAGTGACCTGCAGGCCGGAAATTTCAGGCAGCTGAATGTCCATGAGAATGAGGTCGGGGCGATGCTGGCGGGCGAGACCCAGCGCATCCTTGCCATTGCGCGTCTGCAATGTGCGATAGCCATTGGCTTCCAGGAGGTCATGGAAGAGCTTCATATTCAGCTCGTTGTCTTCCACAATGAGCACAGTTTTTGCCATCACGTATCCCCAAAGGCCCGCCGAGCCCGACGCTGGCCCTTCTCCACGCAACACGATACGCGAAGACTCTTTAGGAACCGTAAGGATTGCCGCAATGCTGCACAAACCATCAGATCGCCATAGCGTTCATGCTGAGGAAATCGCCATAACCGCACTGTCGTTTCTGGCAAGCGAACCGGAACGTCTGGGGCGATTTCTGTCCCTCACCGGCCTTGGCCCGCATAATTTACGCCAATCGGCGCGCGAGCCGGTATTCCTTGGCCAGGTGCTGGCCTATCTGTGCAGCGATGAGGCGTTGTTGATCACGTTTGCTCAATCAGCAGGTCTTGCGCCTGAGGTGGTGGCAAAAGCGCATGTGCAACTGACTGGTCCGGCGGCAGAGGCAACAAGCTAGGGTCAGGACCCATTCATTGAAGCAAAACGGCATGAGAATCGTTGCACGTTTTGTTATGATGCCAAACTGATGGCAACGCTGTGTCGCGACTGTCTCGCGCTCTCGGATGTCCGGCTGCGGCGCTGTGACGTTTGCGGCTCGCCGCGCCTCGTCGTCCATGCCCAGCTCGCCGCTCTGTCGATTGCCCATGTTGATTGCGATGCATTTTATGCCGCCGTCGAAAAGCGCGACAACCCGGCGCTTGCCGACGTTCCGCTCATCATCGGTGGCGGCACACGGGGTGTGGTGTCGACGGCCTGCTATATTGCGCGCATTGCAGGCGTGCGCTCGGCAATGCCGATGTTCAAGGCGCGCGCGCTTTGTCCCGATGCCGTCGTGCTTCCACCCAACATGCGTAAATATGCCGCTGTGGGACGCGAGGTGCGCCAATTGATGCAGACACTGACACCCCTGGTTGAGCCGATCTCGATTGATGAAGCCTTTCTTGATCTCTCCGGCACTGGGGAGTTGCATGGTGGCGTGCCGGCACGAACGCTTGCCGGCTTCGCCGGCCGGGTTGAAAAAGAGATCGGGATCACGGTGTCGATTGGCCTGTCGAACCGCAAATTTCTGGCAAAAATCGCCTCCGACCTCGATAAGCCGCGCGGCTTTTCGATTCTCTCCCATGAGGAGGCGCCCGCCTTCCTGGCGCCGCGGCCGGTATCCTTCCTGTGGGGTGTCGGCAAATCGCTCGCCGATCGGTTGAAGGCCGATGGGTTGCGAACGATCGGCGATCTGCAAAAGCTCGACCATGCCACGCTCCATGCCCGCTATGGCGCCATGGGCGGCAGGCTTGCTGCTCTGTCACATGGCGAGGATGCGCGGCGCGTCGATCCTGATCAGGCGGACAAATCGATCTCGGCTGAAACCACGTTTCATACCAATCTGAGTGATCAGGCGGGACTTGAAGCGATCCTGTGGCGGCTCAGCGAGAAGGTCGCGCAGCGCCTCAAGGCCAAATCTCTGGCGGGTCAGGTCGTCACGCTGAAACTCAAGAGCGCTGATTTCAAGCAACGGACCCGCTCTCGCCATTTGGCCGACGCGACCAATCTTGCGCACCGCATCGACGAAGTAGCCCGCGATCTCCTGGCGCCTGAATGCGATGGTACGCGCTACCGCCTGATCGGGGTGGTCCTCAGTGATCTGTGTCCTGCCGCACACGCCGACCCGCTCGATCTGATCGAGCCCAAGCGTGACAAACAGAAGCGGGCGGAAGGGGCGCTGGACAGCATCCGCGCCCGCTTCGGGCAGGCGGCGATTCATTCCGGCCGCGCGCTGCGAGACCAGAAATAAGCATTATTTGCAGGGCGTTATCGGTAATAATTCCAATTTTGCGAGCTTGCCCTTCATCGAGAACGACGAATAGTTCAGCGTCATCGACTGCGTGATGCCGTTTTCGTAGATTTCCACGGCCAGATCATAGAGCGGCGTCTGTTCGCCGCCGCCCTTGGCGGCACGATCAAAGAAGGAAACGGTGAATGGCCAACGCGGCTTGCCGCGAAGCTCAGGAATGGCGCCGGCATCTCCGTCCGGCAGCGGGGTCACCCGTCCGCGACCAATAATTGCCGTGGTGGAATAAATTTTATCGCCATTCTCGCTGCCATCGAACAAATCAGCTTCAACCACGGTCTGTGCCGATTTGGCTGCGATCAGCAGCAAGGTCAGATGCTGGGTGGGATAGACAATATCCGGGCCCGGGCTGACGTCGCGCTTTGACGGCTTCTTCAGGGCGATCTTCAACTGACCTGCTTTGTCCTGGATGGCTGTGCCATCCGCCTCTTCCCGCAGCGCTCCGTCAACGGTGCTGCTGGTCAGGAAGCGAAACTCTTTCGTGAGCGGATTTTCAAACGTGCTGGAGCGGATATCCGAGATTTGCGGATTTCCCTCCTGCGGTGTCAATTCGGTCAGCAGACGGGTCGTTGTCGACCAGCCCTCGCACTGATTACCCCGGAATTCATATAGCATGCGGGCGCGCCCCGCCTGAACCGGGCTCTTGTCAGGATCGCGACCCGGTATCAGCACGAGATCATAGACCGCGCGATGGGGAAGATAACCAGCGCGCAGCGCCTCGCCGTCGTCGGCGCGTGCCGGCAAGGAGCCAACAGCCATGACCAAGGCGGCCAATCGGAGCCAGCTACGCATCGTTTTATCCTCTCATTGCTGATGCCGGCAGTGTCGTACAGTCACTCTGGCAGATTATTGACGACGAATCGCCTCTCACTCATAGCTGATTGTCGAGACTGACACGCGCATCAACCTAAATGAAATCCTCAGAAGGAGACGAGATCATGACCGGAACGCACAGTTCACGCCTGCTGGCGCTTGGTATCACCCTGCCCAAGCCGGCTGCTCCGCTTGCCAATTATGTTCCTGCCGTGCGATCGGGCGCGCTGCTTTTCATCTCCGGACAATTGCCGATGGTCGATGGCAAGATTGCCGTCACCGGCAAACTCGGCGCAGGCGTTTCGCTCGAGGACGGGCTACGCGCCGCGCGCCTGTGCGCCATCAATCTGCTGGCGCAGGCCGCTGCCGCTCTTGATGGCGACATCGAACGCATCACGCGCTGCGTCAAGCTTGGCGGCTTTGTGGCCGGCACCCCTGAATTCGTGCAGCAGCCGGCGGTGATCAATGGCGCCTCCGATCTCATGGTTGCCGCCCTTGGCGATGCCGGCCGCCATGCCCGTTTTGCGGTCGGCGCCCCTGCCCTGCCCTTCGATGCGGCGGTTGAAGTTGAAGCCATCTTCGAGGTGCGCTGATGCGCTCAACATCCTGGCTGACGGCGCAGCCGATCGCCCATCGCGGCCTGCATGCGCGCTCTCACGGCATTATCGAGAATTCGCTTGAGGCAGCACAGGCTGCCATCGCCAGGGGCTTTGCCATCGAATGCGACGTGCAACGGGCCGCCTGCGGGACAGCCATGGTGTTCCATGATTTCACGCTTGATCGCCTGACCGGGCGTGAGGGCGAGGTGAGCGCGAAAAGCGCCGCCGAACTGGGGGCGATGAGACTGGGCGGGAGCGAGGCGATCATCCCGACGCTGGCGCAATTTCTCGACGTCATCGCCGCTCAGGTGCCTCTTTTCATCGAAATCAAATCGCGCTTTGACGGCGCGGCGGCGCTGGTCGCGGCTGTCGCGAAGGCGCTTCAGAACTATCACGGGCCGGTGGCGCTCATGTCGTTTGACCCGTTGGCCGCCCGCCAGGTGCGCGCGCACCGCCTGCGACGTCCCGTTGGCATCGTATCGGAGGTCTACGGCGATCACGCTGAATGGTCCTCGCTCAGCGCGGGGCGAAAATACGGTCTGAGCCAGATCGATGATGCCTATGGTTCACCGCCTGATTTTATCGCCTATAATGTTCGCCACCTGCCCTCGCCCGCCTGCACGACGCTCACGGCGCAGCTAGGCATACCGCTGCTGACCTGGACGGTGCGCGACGAGGCGCAGCGCCTGATCGCCGCAACGCACGCCGACCAGATGATCTTTGAAGGCTTTGTTCCCTGAGCCGCGTGTTTGGCGCTATCGTGCGAGATGATGGCTAGAACGCAGTTCTCACGAACCTGTGTCACGTGGCGGGGTTTGGCGCTTGCCGCTCTGCTGTTCCTTGGTGGCTGCAACGGGCCGGATACGCAGATGGCACGGCTGTGCGCGGAGATCGTGCCCGCTTTCGAGCCGTCCTCGGTAAAGCTGCGTCTGTCACCTGCCCAGCAGAACGGACGCAACAGTGTCCGCGTGCCCTTCACCGCCATCGACCCGGACGGAGCGGAGAGGCCGCGCTTTGTTGCCTGCGCCTTCAGCGGTACTCTCACGCAAGGGCAGGAACAGCCCGACCTCGTCGCAGTCGAAAGCGACGAGGGGCAACTCAATGAGGCGCAGCTTTTTTTCCTCCGTCGATTTTTTATCAATTCACAAGAAAATTCGGCCGAAAGCCGCGCGAGGATCATCATCGGCCCCGGCAACGGGATATCAGGGCGTTTTGCCTATCTGACGCAGGCACTGCTCAACGCCTTGCCGTGGACGGCGATCCTCACCTTGCTCGCCACCGCCTACTCGCTGCTTTACGGCCTGAGCCATCGCATCAATCTGGCCTTTGGCGATATCGCCGTCATCGGCTCCTATGCGGTGGTTTCGAGCCTGGGGGCGGCGCTGGTGCTAGGCGGTGGTCCGGCGGTGGCGATCACGCTCGGCGTGCTTGCCGGCGTCATCTGTTCAGCGCTTGCGGCCCGCAGCCTGACAAGCATGGTCGTCAATCCGCTCGTCGAGCAACCGGGGCGCATGTTGCTGGTGGCAACCATCGGCGTTGAGCTGGTGATCCAGGAAGGGCTGCGCGTCACGCAAGGAGCCGGCAATCAATGGATCAGCCCGATCCTCGCGGCCCCGCACATTCTGTTCATCGGCGACAGGTTTCCGGTCCATGTCACCGCCATGCAGGCCGTGGTCGTGGCGGCGGGGCTGTCGCTCGCACTCGCGACCCTGGCGATCATGCGCTGGACGCGCTTTGGACTATCCTGGCGGGCCTTGTCGGAGGATCGTCTCGCGGCCGCCCTGTGCGGGGTCTCGCCTGCCGGCATGCTTTCGCGGACGATGATCGGCGCCGGGCTGTTATCGGGTGCATGCGGGGCGATCATCACGCTTGCCTATGGCAATGCCCATTACTCCCTTGGCACCACGCTCGGGCTCAAGGCGATCATCGCCGCGATCCTCGGCGGTATCGGTTCGCTCGGTGGTGCACTGGTGGGTGGGCTCGCGCTTGGCTTGTTCGAAGGGCTGTGGTCGGCCTATCTTTCGATTGAATCCCGCGACGTCGCCGTCTACTGCGTGCTCTCGATCATACTGGTTGTGAGGCCTGGCGGTATCCTCGGCATTGCCGCCCCAACACCGCGCGAGGTTTGACGCCTTTGGCTCTTCCTTTGACGATAGATGATATCCTTCGTGCACAAGCAACGATTGCCGGCGCCGTTCTGCCAACGCCATGCCTGCCAGCGCGCCGTCTCAGCAATCTCATCGGCGCGGATATCTGGGTCAAATATGAGAACCTGCAGGTCACGAATTCGTTCAAGGAGCGTGGCGCGGTCAATCGTCTGTCGGCACTCAGTGCCGATGAGCGCCGGCGCGGCGTCATCGCCATGTCGGCTGGCAATCACGCGCAGGCGCTGGCCTATCACGCGCAGCGGCTCGGCATTCCCGCCACCATCGTCATGCCGGAGACAACGCCTTTCGTCAAAGTAGCCTCGACGCGTGCCTTCGGCGCGCAAGTCGTGTTGTTTGGCGAAACGCTGGCGGAAAGCCAGATCCGCATGGAGGCGCTACGGCAGGAGCATGCGCTCGTTCTCGTCCACCCCTATGACGATGTGCTGATTGCGGCTGGACAGGGCACGATCGGCCTCGAGATGCTTGATGCCTGTCCCGATCTCGACACGCTGGTGATCCCGGTCGGTGGCGGAGGGCTCGCGGCCGGCATTGCGGTGGCGGCAAAGTCGCGCAAACCTGACATCCGCATCATCGGTGTGGAGAGCGAACTCTACCCCTCGCTTGATGCGGCACTGAAAGGCGAAATAGCGCAATGCGGGGGGCAGACGCTGGCCGAAGGCATCGCGGTGAAGAATGTGGGGGCGCTCGGCGTTGCCGTTCTCGGAGCGTTGATGGATCAGCTCATCCTGGTGTCGGAAACCGATATCGAGCGGGCGGTGAACGCCTTCCTCACCTTGCAAAAGACGATGGCGGAAGGCGCCGGCGCTGCGGGCCTTGCGGCGATGATGCGTGAACCGCATGAATTTCGCGGTTGCAAGGTCGGCCTGGTCCTTTGTGGCGGCAATATCGATCCGCGGATCGCCGCTTCAGTGATGGTGCGGGCGTTGGAGCGTGAGGAAAAAATCGTCGCCTTCCGCTTGCAGATTTCGGACCGGCCCGGCGAGCTGGGCACCATCACCAGCGTCCTTGGTACGCTTGGTGCCAATATTCTCGAGGTGGAGCACCGCCGCCTCTTTCTCGACGTTCCGGCCAAGGGGGCGTCGATAGATGTCACCATCGAAACCCGCGACGGCGATCATGCCGCGGATATTGCCCGCGAATTGACAAAGCGAGGCTACACGGTGACACGCATCCACGCGGGCGAAGCAGGTTTTTGATCGTCAAGCCTTCCGTTACATCTGGCAAGATGCCATGCTTTTGTCGGACCTGACTTAAGTGGCCAGTCAACACAGGAGAATAAGATGCATTTCAGCAAGCGCGACCTCTTGAGGCTGTGTGGTGCAGCAGGTGTCATGACACTCGGTTCGGGCCGGTTGATGGCGCAGGCGCCAGCCTTTTTTCGTATCGGGACAGGTGGCACGGCCGGCACCTATTACCCGGTCGGCGGCATGATCGCCAACGCCATTTCGGAACCACCGAAACTGGTGGCAACGGCGGTGGCAAGCAATGGCTCGGTTGCCAATGTCAACGGTATCGCCGGCGGACAGATTGAATCGGGGTTCAGCCAGGCCGATGTCGCCTACTGGGCCTATTCCGGTACAGGCATTTTCGAAGGCAAGCCACGGCTGGAAGATCTGCGCTCGATTGCCAATCTCTATCCCGAATCGGTGCATCTGGTTGTCCGCAAGGGAATTGCCAAATCGGTTGCCGACCTCAAGGGAAAGCGCGTGTCGCTTGACGAGCCCGGTTCAGGCACTCTGGTCAACGCCAAAGCAATCCTCGCCGCCTTTGGCATCAGCGAAAAGGACATCACGGCAGAATACGTGAAACCAAACCAGGCCGCCGACAAGATGAAGGATGGCACGGTCGACGCCTTCTTCTTCACCGGCGGCTACCCGGCAGCCGCCATCTCGGAGCTCGCGACCACCGGTTCAGGGATCGAACTGCTGCCGATCTCGGGGCCGCAGGCAGAGAAGCTGCGCAAGGATCTGCCCTTCTTCTCCGCCGATAACATTCCAGCCGGCATCTATACCGGAGTTGGCGCCGTCGACACGCTTGCCGTTGGCGCCCATTGGGTGACGTCGTCGAAGCTGACCAACGATCTCGTCTATGCGGTGACGAAGGCGCTGTGGAGCAACAAGACGCGCGCCGTGCTTGATATCGGCCATGCCAAAGGCAAGGTCATCCGCCCGGAGACGGCGCTTGCCGGCATCGGTGGCGTGCCACTCCATGACGGGGCGCTGCGCTTTTACAAGGAAGCAGGCCTGATCAAATAGGCCGCAGAGCGACGCGGGGCAGCGCGATGTTCGCCAGGCAATTTCCGTTATTTCTGACGTGCCGTCGCGGCTGATCACGAGGCTAATTCTTGAACACATCCTTCAGCGCGCCACCATCGGATGCCGAGATCAGGAAGCTCGAGGAAGACCTCGACCCCGAAATCAGCTTCCGCCCATTGCCTGATCGAACCGGCCTCCTGGTCGGCGCGCTGCTTTTCGTTCTCTCCTGTTTCCATTATTACACTGCGGGCTTCGGGCTGTTGCGTGAAGTCACGCATCGCGGCTTGCATCTGGCGTTCGTCAGCGGGCTGATCTTTCTTGTCTTTGCGGCGCGATCAGGCAAAAGCAAGGCACCCGGCGCTGCAACATGGCTGCGGCCCGGCAGCATTCCCTTGTACGACTGGGTGCTGGCTGCCGCTGCCGTCGTCTCCAGCCTCTATGTTCCCTACATCTTCGAAGATCTGGCAGCGCGCGTCGGCAACCCCCAGCCGATTGATATCGTCATGGGGACCCTCACCATCATCGTTCTCATCGAGGCAACGCGCCGTTCCATTGGCTGGGGATTGCCGCTGATTGCGCTCGGGTCCATGGCCTACGCCCTGCTCGGCCCGTGGATTCCAGGCATTTTCCTGCATCCCGGCACGTCGTGGGGCAATCTCGTCAATCATCTCTACCTGACGAGCCAGGGCATTTACGGTGTGGCGCTTGGTGTCGTTGCCACCTATGTCTTCCATTTCGTTCTGTTTGGCGTGCTTGCCACGAAAGTGGGTCTGGGCCGGCTTTTTCTGGGCATTGCCGCTTCCCTCGCCGGGCGCTTTGCCGGCGGCCCGGCGAAGGTGTCGATCTTCGGTTCCGCCCTCTTTGGCATGATCTCCGGCTCATCGGTCGCGAATACGGTGACGGTTGGCTCGCTCACCATCCCGATGATGATCCGGCTTGGCTATCAGCGCCATTTCGCAGCGGCGGTTGAAGCAACGGCGGCGACGGGCGGGCAGATCACACCGCCGATCATGGGGGCTGCAGCCTTCCTCATGGTCGAATTCCTCAACCTGCCCTATGCAACGATTGCCATTGCCGCCATCGTGCCGGCGGCCATGCATTTTTTTGGCGTATTGATGCAGGTGCATTTCGAGGCCAAGCGCACCGGCATGCGCGGCCTCAGGGACGATGAAATTCCCGCCCTCGGCAAAACCCTGCGCGAGGATTGGCCGACGATTGCGCCGCTCGCCGTGCTCATTCTCATCCTGTTCAGCGGGTACACACCCTACCTTGCCGCCTTCTGGGGGATTACCGGTTGTCTGCTGCTTGGCCTGTCGCGCGACCGCCGTCTCACAGCGCTGTGTTATGCGGCGGCCATCGGCATAGCCGCGCTCTCGGGCGTGCTCCGGTATCCGGTGGTCAATCTGTCGTTCGTGTTCTTTTCTGCGCTGTCGATGGGGCTTGGCGTGCTGACGCGCGAGGATGGGCGCGCAGCCCTTGCTGCCATGGTGGACGCGTTCATCGTCGGCGCCAAATACGCCATTGCTGTGGGCGCGGCGGCGGCAACAGTGGGCATTATCGTCGGCGTTGTGACCCTCACCGGCGTCGGTTTCAAGATTTCGTGGATCGTCACCTCGATGGCTGATCAGGCGGCTGTGGGCCTCAACACGTTTTTGCCGTGGTTGCCGTTTTCGGAGAAAAGCCTGACGCTTTTTTTCACGCTTGTTCTCACCGCCATCGTCTGCATCCTGCTTGGCTGCGGCGTACCGACGACTGCGACCTACATCATCATGGTGACGGTGGCCGCGCCGGCGCTAGGGCTGCTCGGGGTCGAAAACCTCGTTGCCCATTTCTTCGTCTTCTATTACGGGGTTCTTGCCGACATCACGCCGCCGGTGGCAATCGCCGCCTATGCCGGGGCCAGCATGGCGGGAGCCGATCCCTTCAAGGCCGGTAACACCGCCTTCCGCCTGGCGCTCGGCAAGGTGCTCGTCCCCTTCGTCTTCGTCTTTTCCCCGTCTATCCTGATCATGGCGAAGGGTTTCACGATCGGTGGTTTTGTCGCCGCCCTGCTGTGCACGATGAGCAGCATCACTTTGCTGTCGACAGCGTTTGCCGGATATTTTCTGACCGACATGAAGACCTGGGAGCGCTGGCTGGTCGCCATTGCAGCTCTACCGCTTCTCAGCGTGAGCGCGTCTGGTGCAGTGTTGGGTGCAGCTCTGGCGGCACCTGTCATCATTTCGCAGCTCGCCCAGCGCCTGCACAGGCCCCGCGAGACCGGCTAATCAATCGTCTCGATTGCATCAACGCGGTTCGGGTAGAAGGCAAAATACTCCTTGATCTGCGCCATCTGGTCGAAAGGCTTCTCATAAGACCACGCGGCGTTTTCAGAGTTTTTGCTGGCGGTCAGCGCCGAATAATAGCTGGCCTCCCCCTTGTAGGGACAATGGGTGGCGTTCGACGTCTTGCGGAAAAGATCCATCCGCACATCGTCGCGGGGAATATAGAGCACCGGCGGGTAGCTGCCTTCCTTCAATGCCAGCGCCCGGCGGGTTTGCGCCAGAACTTCGCCCGCAAACAGTACACGCACACCCTGCGGATAAGGCGTGATGGTAATCGGGTGGTCAGCGCTGATCGCTTTCATGGTTCATTCTCCGCTTTGTCTCATGCCACGCCCAAGGCGTTGGCGCAGGATGGCGGCAGCAATGCGACAGGCGAACGAATTATTGATTGATCTACACTTTTTTTTAATGAGCCTAATGTGGTAAGGGTAAGGCGTTTAAAAAAAGAGGCTCAAGGATGACAATCAAGGCACTTGTATTTGATGCGTATGGAACGCTTTACGACGTTCACTCGGTTTATAAGAAGACGGAAGAGTTGTGCCCGGGGCATGGCGATCTCATCACCCAGATCTGGCGTCTCAAGCAGCTTGAATACACGTGGCTGCAGACATCGCTTCAGACCTATCGTGACTTCACCTTTCTCACGCGCGCCTCGCTGGTGTTTTCGCTGAAAGCGGCAGGTGTCGAGCCCACAGAGACCATCATCGAAACGCTGTTTCAGAAATATCTCGATCTCGACCCCTACCCGGAATCGCGCGAGGCGCTTGAGCAGCTCAAGAGCTACAAGCTTGCCATCCTGACCAATGGCAGCCAGTTCATGATCGATTCTCTGGTGAAGAATTCTGGCTTCGACAAGATTCTTGATGCTTCCATCAGCGTCGACGGCGCAAGCAAGTTCAAGCCGCATCCCGCCGCCTATGCGCTGGTTGAACAGAAGTTCGGTGTGAAGCCGGAAGAAGTGCTCTTTGTGTCGTCGAACAGTTTCGACGTCACCGGCGCCAAGGCATTCGGGTTCCGCGTCGCGTGGATCCGCCGTGTGCCCGAAGGGGGCGCACCGGCCTATCCGGTGGGGCCGGCAGAAATGTACCGCCGCCTGCGCTCACGCCCGGAAGAACTCGGCTTCGTCGCCGATCATGAGGTCAACCGGCTCACTGATCTGCCCAAATTGCTGGCCTGATCGCACAGGAGCGACCCGCCACCATGGACGCTATTGATCGCAAGATTCTTGTCCAGCTTCAGGACAATTCCAGCCTGTCGATCGCCGAGCTGGCCGATAAGGTCGGCCTCTCGCAGACGCCGTGCTGGAAGCGTATCCAGAAGCTTGAGGCGGCGGGCATCATCACCAAGCGCGTCGCCTTGCTGGCGCCGGAAAAAATCGGTCTCGGCCTGACGGTTTTCGTGTCAATCGAGACCAGCGATCATTCGGCGGAGTGGCTTGATACCTTCGCCAAGGCGACGTCGGCGATGCCCGAGGTGATGGAATTTTATCGCATGGCGGGCGATGTCGATTATATGCTGCGCGTCGTGGTTGCCGATATGGCGGCCTATGACCGTTTTTATAAACGGCTGATTGGCACGATACCGCTCAAAAACGTGACGTCGCGCTTTGCCATGGAGCGGATCAAGTCGACAACCGCCTATCCGATGGTGGGGCAGGCGTGAGCTTGCGATTGATGTCAAGGAGACATGCGCGATGGACATGACCGGCGAACAGCGGATCGAGGCCAGCCGCGAGAAAGTGTGGGCAGCGCTCAACGATCCGGAGGTGCTCAAGGGGTGCATTCCCGGATGCCAGACGATTGAAAAGCTCTCGGACAGCGAGATGAAAGCGACCGTCACGCTCAAGATTGGTCCGGTCAAAGCCTCGTTTGCCGGCAAGGTGACGCTCAGCGATCTTGATCCGCCGAAGAGCTATACCATCAGCGGCGAAGGCGCCGGCGGCGTCGCCGGTTTTGCCAAGGGTGGCGCCAAGGTGCGGCTGGAGGAGGATGGGGCGGCAACGATCCTTCACTACGAGGTCAACGCCCAGGTTGGAGGCAAGATCGCCCAGCTCGGCGCCCGCCTCATCGATGGCACCGCGAAGAAACTCGCCGGTGATTTCTTCACCACCTTTAGCAAGGCGGTCGCACCTGCGGACAGCAGCATCGGCTGACGGCGATGGATCGCGGCCGGGCGGTGCGGATCGCCCATCTCTCCGATCTCCATATCAGTCCCGTGCCGCTGCCCAGGCCGTGGATTGAAGCGGTCCATCTCAAGCAGGTGCTGGGATATATCAACTGGCTGCGGGGTCGCGGCGCGCATAGCCGGTTCAGGCTGGATTTGACAATGGCCGCAATTGCTGGCGCTGAACCAGATGCAATTGCCCTCAGCGGTGACATCATCGAACTTGGCATGTCGAGCGAATTTGCAGCTGGCGCGACGATTCTCTCAGACTTGTTGTCCATCGCGCCACTTGCCTTGACGCTAGGCAATCACGATCCCTATACGCCAGCCTCCATCCGCCGTTTGCAGACATATTGGGAACGATTTCTGCCTGGTGGGGCGACAACCGCCACTGATCCACGCGAGGCTTATCCGCAGGTATGGTCAAGCGGCCCGCTGGCGCTCATCACCTTATGCTCCGGCACCCCTACCTGGCTCTTCTCCGCCGAAGGCGCAATCGGCCGTGCGCAGATGCAACGGCTGGACGCAATGCTCGCTGCACTTGATCGTACGGCGCAGGTGCCGGTGCTGCACATTCATCATCCACCAGACACGGCCCAGCTCAGCGCTCTTCAGCGTCTGCGTGATGGCGATCAGCTCCTTGACGTGATGGCGCGCCACGATTGCCCGCTCATCCTTCATGGACACACGCATCGCGGCGACATCCGGCAATTGTCGTGCCTTGGAAAAAGGCTTGTGCTGGCTGGCGCCTCTTCAGCCTCGGCCGTAGCGACGAGAGGCCCGGCTGCGGCAGGTTTCAATCTGATCGATCTCAGCAGGAGCGATGATTGTTTCCACATCGCGGTCAGCGCCCAGCGTTTTGATGGCAGCGCCTATATCACTTTCGACAAGCGCGAATGGACAGTCTAGCCTTGTGGTACCAAGCAAGAGGACTTCATCACCCATGACCCGCACTCAAGCGATCGCCGCCGCCCATCACCATTTCGACACCGGCGCCTTTCAAAGCGATCTCGCCCGCCGCGTCGGATTCAAGACCGAGAGCCAGAATGCTGAGCGGGCCGACGAACTCGTCCGCTATCTCGAAACCGAGATGCGGCCCGCGCTCGAGACGCTCGGCTTTACATGCCGCCTCCTCCACGAGCCCAGCGCCAACGCGCCCTTTCTGCTGGCGGAACGCATCGAAGACACCAGCCTGCCAACGGTTCTGGGTTATGGCCATGGCGATGTTATTCGTGGGCAGGAGGGGCAATGGGCAGAGGGTTTGTCGCCATGGTCGCTCATCGAGCGGGACGGACGCTGGTATGGGCGCGGCAGCGCCGACAACAAGGGACAGCACAGCGTCAACATCGCAGCGCTCGCGGCGGTTCTGGCCACGCGCGGCAAGCTCGGTTTCAATGCCAAATATCTCATCGAGATGGGTGAGGAAATGGGCTCGCCCGGCCTGCGGGCGTTGGCAGCACGCGAGAAGGCGGCCTTCGCGGCGGACATTCTGATCGGCTCGGACGGCCCGCGCCTCTCGGCTGATCGCGCCAATCTTTATCTGGGTACGCGCGGGGCAGCGCTCATTGATCTTTCCGTTGACGCGCGCCAGGGCGGCCATCATTCCGGCAATTTCGGCGGGCTGCTCTCCAATCCGGGCATTGAACTGGCGCATGCGCTGGCCTCCATCGTTGGCCCGACGGGGCAGATACGCATCGCTGACTGGGTGCCGACCAGCATCCCGCCCTCGGTTCGCAAGGCGCTGGCCGGCGTCGAACCTGTGAGCGGCGACAAAGGTCCGTTGCTGGAGCCGTGGTGGGGGGAGCCTGGCCTGACGATGGCCGAGAAGGTCTTCGGCTGGTCGAGTTTCGAGATGCTGGCGTTCACCTGCGGCAATCCAGCCGAACCGGTCAACGCCATTCCGCCACGCGCCTGGGCGCGCTGCCAGCTGCGCTTCACGGTTGATATCGATCCCGACAACATCCTGCCCGCGCTGCGCCGTCATCTTGATCGTCACGGCTTCCAGCGCGTTACCCTTACACTCGGGCGCGATGACAGCTTCAAGGCAACCCGCCTTGACCCCGAGCACCCATGGGCGCAATGGGCAGCGGACAGCCTGGCTGCGACGCTCGGCTATCGACCGGTCATCCTGCCCAATCTTGGCGGCTCGCTTCCCAACGACGTCTTCAGTGAAATCCTCGATTTGCCGACGGTGTGGGTGCCGCATTCCTATCCGGCATGCTCGCAACACGCGCCCAATGAGCATGTGCTGGCGCAGGTGATGCGCGAAGGGCTGGGTGCAATGGCAGGGCTTTACTGGGATCTTGGACAATCAGGCGCGGCAACGCTTGCAGCCGCCCGCACATGGAAGGCACGGGCATGAGCAATCTTCATATGATGGGCGCCGTCGAACTGCGCCGCATGATCGGCAAGCGCGAAGTCTCGCCCGTCGAGATCATCAAAGACTGTCAGGCGCGCATGGACGCGGTGAACCCCGCCGTCAACGCCATCTGCGCGCGAGATGACAAGGCCGCGCTGGCGGCAGCCAAGGCAGCTGAAAAAGCGATGATGGCTGGCGACAAGCTGGGGCCGCTGCACGGCCTGCCGGTCGGCATCAAGGATCTCGACGACACAGCGGGACTTCTCACCACCTATGGCTCGATGCAGCATCGCCGCAACGTACCGAAAGCCGACAGTGCCATGGTGGCGCGGCTGCGCGCTGCAGGCGCCATCATCGCCGCCAAGACCAACACGCCGGAATTCGGCGCGGGCGCCAATACGGTCAACGAGGTGTGGGGGGCTACCTGTAACGCCTTTGACCCAAAGCTCAGCGCTTCCGGCTCATCGGGCGGGTCGGCGGTGGCGCTTGCAACCCACATGCTGGCGCTTGCGACCGGCTCTGACATGGGCGGATCGCTGCGCACGCCGGCTGCCTTCAACGGCGTTGTTGGATTTCGCCCCTCTCCCGGCATTGTCCCCTATACGGGGCGCGCCTTTGGCTGGTCGCCGCTGCAGGTAACCGGACCGATGGCGCGCAGCGTCGGCGACCTGGCGTTGCTGTTGTCAGCGCAGGCGGGCATGAATGACCATGAGCCGTTGGCGATGCCAATCGAGGCGCGGGCCCTTGCCAGTCTGCCGCCTTGCGATCTGTCGCGGTTGCGCGTCGGCTACACCGAGGATTTCGGCCAGTGCGCGGTTGCAAAATCCGTACGCAAGGCCTTCCGTGCCAAGATCGCGGCGATCCGGCATCTCTTCCATTCCTGCGATGAAGTAAAGCCAAAACTTGGCGACGGGCACCGCATCTTCGACGTGCTTCGCGCGGCGAGTTTCGTCGACAAGCACAAGGACACGTACCGGAACGCGCCTCATCTTCTTGGCCCGCATGTTCGCGCCAATGTGGAGTTCGGATTGTCGCTGCAGTTTGTCGATTTATGCAGCGCGCACAACGATCACACCCGGCATTTCAACCAGTTCCAGGACCTCTACCAGGAGTTCGATCTGATCTTGTCACCGATGGCGTCCGTTTCGCCATTTCCATGGCGCGAACCGGCGGTGATGGAGATCGATGGCCGGAAGCTTGACATCTATTATCGCTGGCTCGGACTTGCCTATGTGGTGACGCTTGCGACCAATCCCGCTATCTGCCTGCCGGCCGGGCGGGATGAGCATGGTCTCCCGTTCGGTCTGCAAATTGTCGGTCGCTTCAGAGGCGATATCGCCGCGCTGTCGGCTGCAGCGGCACTGGAAGACAGCATGACAAAGATAACGGGGCTCGCCCGGCCCGTGCCTGATGACAAGAAACTCAGGAAAGCCCAACCCGGCCTGCATCAACCCGTCACCCATCCACCACAACACCGTACGCAAATCGCACCAAGGAGCCTGTAATGGATTACGATGTGGCCATTCGCGGCGGCACGGTCGTGACTGCCAGCGACACGGTACGCGCCGATGTCGGCATCCGGGGCGGCAGGATCGTCGCGGTTGCCGATGTCATCGACGGGGCCCGTCAAATCATCGACGCCAGCGGGCTCCTCGTATTGCCTGGCGGCATCGACAGCCATGTGCATATCGCCCAGGCCTCGGGGCCAGGGATCGTCATGGCGGATGATTTCGCGTCCGGCACTGCCTCGGCTGCTGCTGGCGGCAACACTACCATCATGCCGTTTGCCATGCAGCAGCGCGGCCGGGGCTTGCGTGAGTGCGTTGAGGAATATCGTGAGCTGGCGGTAGGCAAATGCCTGATCGACACATCGTTCCATCTGGTGATTTCCGATCCGACGCCGACCGTTCTGGGGCAGGAGCTGCCGGCACTGGTCAAGGCCGGCTACACCTCGTTCAAGGTGTTCATGACCTATGATGATCTGGTGCTGAACGATCGGCAATTGCTGGAGGTCTTTGCGGTAGCGCGGCGCGAGCAGGCGCTCGTGATGGTTCATTGCGAGGGCTATGATTCCATCAAATACCTGACCGAGCGGCTGGAAGCGGAAGGCAAGACGGCGCCCTATTATCACGGGCCCTCGCGCCCGCAGATCGTCGAGCGCGAGGCGGCGCATCGCGCCATCAGCCATGCCGAACTGCTCGATGTGCCAATGATGATCGTCCACGTCTCGGGGCGCGAGGCGATGGAGCAGATCCGTTGGGCGCAGCAGCGCGGATTGCCGGTCTATGCCGAGACCTGCCCGCAATACATCACGCTCACCGAGGATGATATGAAGGGCCTCAACATGGATATGACGGGCGCTAAATATGTGTGCTCGCCGCCACCGCGCGACAAGGAAAGCCAGGCCGCCATCTGGGAGGGCTTGCAACAGGGCGTGTTCCACACCTTCTCATCCGACCATTGTCCGTTCCGCTACGAGGCCACGG
>NZ_JAKFWN010000030.1:0-27556 GCF_021731865.1 Raskinella chloraquaticus (SeqCode)
GCACGCCCCGTCTGGGCGCTCTCTCGGGTCCCGCCGTTTCTTCAAACAGCTCAGCCAGCTTGTCGGTCATGGCGCCACCAAGTTCCTCGGCGTCCACAATCGTCACCGCCCGCCGGTAATAGCGTGTGACGTCATGGCCGATACCAATCGCGATGAGTTCGACCGGCGAGCGCGTTTCGATCTCCTCGATCACCCAGCGCAGATGTTTTTCGAGATAATTGCCGGGGTTGACGGACAGTGTTGAATCATCGACCGGCGCCCCGTCGGAGATCATCATGAGGATTTTACGCGCCTCGGGCCGCGCCAGCAGGCGCTGATGCGCCCAGGACAGCGCCTCGCCGTCGATATTCTCTTTCAACAGCCCTTCGCGCATCATCAAACCAAGATTGCGCCTTGCCCGACGCCACGGCGCATCCGCCGATTTGTAGATGATGTGGCGCAGATCATTGAGGCGGCCGGGATTGGCAGATTTGCCGCCCTGCAACCAGATTTCTCGCGCCTGTCCGCCCTTCCACGCTTTCGTGGTGAAGCCCAAAATCTCCACCTTGACGCCGCACCGCTCCAGCGTGCGCGCCAGAATATCGGCGCAGGTAGCCGCCACCGTGATCGGGCGCCCCCGCATCGAGCCTGAATTGTCGATGAGCAGCGTCACCACCGTATCGCGGAAATTGGTATCGCGCTCCATCATGAAGGAAAGCGGCGAGGTGGGGTCGGTGATGACGCGCGACAGGCGGGCCGGATCAAGCGCGCCCTCCTCAAGGTCGAAATCCCAGGCTCGGTTCTGTTGGGCCAGCAGGCGGCGCTGCAGACGATTGGCAAGGCGCGCCACCACGCCCTGAAGATTGTTCAGCTGCTTGTCCAGATAGGCACGAAGCCGCGTCAGCTCTTCCGCGTCGCACAGCTTGTCGGCCTCGATCATCTCGTCAAAGCGTGTGGAGAAGACCTTGTAGTCAGGCCCGCGCGGCTCGTTCCCTGGCCAGTTGGGCGGCCGGCGCGGCTCGCCCGGCTCCTCTGACTCTCCAGGCTCCGCGTCGTCATCACTGTCAGGGCGCGCTTCGCTGGCTTCCGCATCCCCTGCCATCTCGTCGTCGGACGCGCTTTCAGCCTGTTCGCTCGTCTGCGCCTCGCTGTCCTCGGCTTCATCGCCCGCCTGCACCTGCGGCTCATCATCGGCGTTGGGATCATCCGCCTGTTCGGGATTATCGTTGTCGTCCGCATCGCCGCCAAGCTCATCGCCCATGTCGAGATCGCTCAGCACCTCGCGCACGACTTCACCGAATGCCCGCTGGTTGCCGATGACCTCATCGAGCCGCGCCAGGCTTGCCTGCGCCTTGTCCTCGATCCACGGGCGCCACAGATCGAGCATCTTGCGCGCCGCCGGCGGTACCTTCTGGCCGCTTAACCGCTCACGCACCAGCAGCGACAGCGCTTCTTCCAATGGCACATCCCCGCGCTCGCTGGCATCCTGATAGGAGCTGCGATGGTAGCGGTCCTGCAACATCGACGACAGGTTGCGCGCCGTGCCCGCCATGCGCTGCGAGCCGATAGCCTCGACGCGCGCCTGTTCGACGGCATCGAAAATAGCCCGCGCATTGGGGCCGACCGGCGACAAAGCGCGATGCACCTTCTCGTCATGGCAGGCGATCCTGAGCGCCATCGCATCCGCCTGCCCGCGCAGGATGGCGGCATCCTCCTTCGTCATCTTGCGCGGCGGCTCGGGGAGGCGCGCCCGCTCCGCCGTCAGGCTCGGGCGGTCAGTCGCAAAGGTGACCTCAAGGTCAGGCGCCCGCGCAATCGCCCGCATGGCGACCGCCACCGCCCGCTTCAGCGGCTCAGTCGGGGCGGATTTCGCTGTGCCTTTCTGGGTGGGGGTGAAGGCCATCAGGCGTGAAGCCTCCGCGCCAGATCAACAAGATCGCTTGCCGCATGATCAACCGGCACGGATGGCGCGTGCTCGCCCTTGCCGCCCTCGCCGAATTCAAGCGGCCGCGCGATATGGGCCGTTCTGAGGCCAAGCGCCGCCGCCGAGGACAGATCATAGCTGTGGGCGGCCACCATCATGCATTCCCCGGGCTTCAGGCCGAAGGCTGCGACGGCCGCCAGATAGACACCGGGCTTGGGCTTGTAATCGCGGGCGATTTCGGCGCCGAGGATCGCATCCCAGTGCCAGCCATTATGGCGGGCAAGGCCAGCCATCAGCGCGATATGCCCATTTGAGCAGGGCGCAAGCCAGAAGCGTTCGCTCAACCGCGCAAGCCCTGCGCGCACATCTGCCCAGCCATCAAGGCGATGCCAGATGTGGTTGAGGTCTGCTTTCGTTTCTTCAGAGAGATCGCTCAGCCCGAAGCGCGGCAGGATGCGCTCGAGATTTTCGCGGTGCAGGATATCGAGCAGTACATAGCCGCGACCACCCTGTCGCACCCGCTCCATGGACGGCTGATACTCGGCCCGCCAGGCCTCGGCAAAGGCGATGCCGTCAAGCCCGTCAGCCCTCGCGCCCAGCACCACCTTCACCTCGCGCGCAATCGACCCGCGCCAGTCCGCCAGCGTGCCGAAAACGTCGAAGAAGAGGGCTTTGACCGTCGCCATCGTGCCCCGTCAGCTCAACGCCACATTGGTGGCGCTTTCCGGCAATTCCTTGCCAAAGGCGCGCTGGTAGAATTCGGCGATGAGCTGGCGCTCCAGCTCGTCGCATTTGTTGAGGAAGGTGACGCGGAAGGCAAAACCGATATCACTGCCGAAAATCTCCGCATTTTCCGCCCAGGTGAGCACCGTGCGCGGGCTCATGACGGTTGAGATGTCGCCATTCATGAAGGCGTTGCGCGTCAGATCCGCCACCCGCACCATCTTCGAGACGGTGTCGCGGCCTTCCTTGGTCTTCTGGTAGTGCTTGGCCTTCTTGAAGATGATGTCGACTTCCTGATCATGCGGCAGGTAGTTGAGCGTGGTCACAATCGACCAGCGGTCCATCTGGCCCTGATTGATCTGCTGCGTGCCGTGATAAAGCCCGGTGGTATCGCCAAGACCGATGGTGTTGGCGGTGGCAAACAGGCGGAAGCTTGGATGCGGGCGGATGACCCGGCTCTGGTCGAGCAATGTCAGTTTCCCTGAGACTTCCAGCACGCGCTGGATGACGAACATCACATCCGGGCGGCCTGCGTCATACTCATCGAAGACGAGAGCGATATTGTTCTGCAGCGCCCAGGGCAGCATGCCATCGCGGAATTCGGTGATCTGCTTGCCGTCGCGGACAACAATGGCATCCTTGCCGACAAGATCGATACGCGAGACGTGGCTGTCGAGGTTGATCCGCACGCACGGCCAGTTGAGACGCGCCGCCACCTGCTCGATATGCGTCGACTTGCCGGTGCCGTGATAGCCGGTGACGATGACGCGGCGGTTATGGGCAAAGCCGGCGAGGATGGCGAGCGTGGTGTCGCGGTCAAAGACGTAATCGGGATCAAGATCGGGAACATGCTCCTCTTTCGTGGCGAAAGCCGGCACGACGAGATCGGAATCAATCCCGAACAATTGGCGCACATTGACTGTCGCGTCCGGAAGACCGGTCGCTCCCTTGGCAAGATTTTTCATGTCAGCTCCATTCAAACCGCACCGGCAACGCGCGCGCACTGCCGGCCCGGCCCATCTCCTGTCCTTAGCAGAGGTTTTGCCCGCCGGGGAAGCCGGTCAAACGGATCTCCGTCATGAGCAATATCCGGCCGATTTCAGCAAGGCATAAGCCTGTACGATGTCACGGAAACGGTCTTCCGTCGTCCTGTCGCCGCCATTGGCGTCCGGGTGGAAACGTTTCACCAGCCCCTTGTAGCGCGCCTTGATTTCGGCCGCCTTGGCGCCAGGCTCCAGATTGAGTTTTTCGAAGGCCCGCCGCTCCGCTTCACTGACGCGCGGACCCTCCTTGACGGCGATCTTGGGACCCGCCGGACGCTTGACGCCGGAGCGGGCAAAAAGTTCGAACGGATCGCCATTATCGTCGACTTTTTCGGCGTGCGCGTCGTCGCCCCGGGTAAAACCCTTGACGCCCATCGTCCAGGTCGGGCGATGGCCAACGATGGCCGACTTCTGGAAGCTGGCGACTGCATCATCGCTCATGCCGTTGAAATAATTGTAGCGCGCGTTGTATTCCTTCACGTGGATGAGACAGAAGCGCCAGTACTGGCCTTCATGGTCGCGACCCTTCGGCGCCTTGAACTCACCCTTGAGGGCGCAGCCGGGATGCTCGCAGGCCGGCTCGCCAAGACGGCGCGTGCGATCACGCTCCGGCTTCACCCTGATCCCGTCAAATAGCTTCGATGCCTGTTTCATGCCTGCAAGACTTTCATACCTGCAAGACATGGCCGGGGTAGCGGCGAAAGGCAAGACCGGGCATCGCAGCGGCGGACAATATACGAAGGGGCGTTCACCAGTGATTGACGTCGCTGACAGCCTCGGCAATGGTCCGCTGATGACACGCGCCGAACGACTTCACGACATTCTGACCGGCGGATTCCAGCCGGCCTTTCTGGAAATCATCGACGAATCGGCCCTGCATGCCGGGCATGCAGGCGCCGGATCGGGCGGCGAGACGCATTATCGCGTGACCCTCGTCACGCCGGTTTTCGGCGGATTGAGCCGCGTTGAGCGTCATCGTCGCGTCAATGCCGCACTTGCCGGGGAATTCGCGCAAGGGCTTCATGCTCTTGCCCTGTCGCTGAAAGCACCAGGTGAATAAATGACCGGGCAAGACAATCCGATCGATCAGCGTGGACGCTGGTGTCTGGCGGGACTGATCATGGCAGTGCTTGCTGGCTGCGCCAACCTGCCCTCGGGCGGGCGCCAGCCCGTGCGCTTCCTTTCGCAGCCGGAAGGAGCGCTGGTGACGACGTCGCTTGGCCCAAGCTGCGTCACGCCTTGCACCCTTGACCTGTCACGCTTTGACGGTTTCGAGGCGGTTTTCACCAAAGCGGGCTATGCGAGCGGGAAAGTTCTGGTTGCCAGCATCTTTTCACCTGGGCGCAGCGATGGCGTGACGATCGCGCCGGGCATCCGCTTCGGGCTGACGGAGCGCAACTCCCTGTCCGACCCGGGTGCCAATTTTCGCCGCGAGCTCGTGCCAAATCCGGTCCAGATTGTGCTGGAGCCGGGGCAGTAAGCACCCTCATCCACCCGCCGCCACCGCCTGGCCCAGCGGCGCTGCCGGGCGTTTTGCCTGCGGGGTTGGGGTGATACGAAGCCGCGTCAGCCGGTTGCGCTCCTTGCGCAGAACCTGAAAAGTATAGCCGTGGAAGGTGAACGTCTGGCCGGGATCGGGGATCATCCGCGCCTCATGGATGACGAGGCCGGCAATCGTCGTTGCCTCTTCATCCGGCAGCGCCCAGTCCATCTTGCGGTTGAGGTCGCGAATGGGCACCTGGCCATCCGCACTTACCGCGCCGTCGGCCTGCACGCGAACGCCGGGAAGTTCCTCGTCCGTCTCGTCGGAAATTTCACCGACAATCTCCTCGATGATATCCTCCAGCGAGATCAGCCCCATGACCTCGCCATATTCGTCAACCACCAGCGCCATATGGGCGCGCCGCTTGAGGAAGGCTTTCAACTGGTCACGCAGCGGCGTCGTGTCCGGCACGAACCAGGCCGGAGAGATAATGTCGTCGATGCTGACCTTGCTGGCGTTGTCGCCGGCCGCATGGATGGCGCGCACCAGCGATTTGGCATGCAGGATACCAACAATATTCTGCGCTTCACCGCGCCAGAGCGGCAGCCGCGTATAAGGGCTCTCCAGCGCTGCCGTGATGATCTCGCTCACCGGCCTGTCGGCATCCAGCGCCAACACCTTGGTGCGGTGGACCATGATGTCAGACACCGTCAGATCGCTGAGGTCGAGCAGCCCGCCCAGCATGTGGCGGTCCTCGCGCTCGACCGATCCATCCTTGGCAAGAAGATCAACCGTACCGCGGATTTCCTCCGCGCCCGTCATCGCATCCTGCTGATCGCCCGGTCGCACGCCAACCAGTTTGAGAACGCCACGCACCAGAAGATCGACCGCCCGCGCCACCGGGCCGATCAGGACGACGATCAACTCGACCGCCGGAGCAACCAGCAAGGCACCACGCTCAGGATCGGCGATCGCCACTGTCTTCGGCAAGACTTCGGAGAAAACGATGACGAGAACGCTCACCACGACGGTAGCGTAGACGATACCGACCTCGCCAAAGAGCGCGAGCAGGATACCCGTCGTCAGCGATGCCGCAGCCGTGTTGACGAGGTTGTTGCAGATGAGAAGCGTGCCGATGAGGTGCTCGCGGATGTCAAGCAGCCGCATGACACGCGCGGCACGTTCATCGCCACTGTTCTGCAATTGCAGGATTCGCGCTCGCGAGGCCGCCGTGAGCGCGGTTTCCGAGCCGGAAAAGAAAAACGAACTCGCAAGGAGAGCGGCCACTATCAGGCTCAGAAACAGCAGCCCGCCAGTCGTCAGATCATCGAACATGATACCCTCATGGCAGGCCGGCCTTCACCGCCCGCACATCTCATCATCAAGAAATCGCATCATACCAGCACCATCGACATCCCTGGCGATGAACGCGCTGCCGATACCCTTGACCAGAATGAAAGTAAGCTTGCCACGCGAGACTTTCTTGTCCTGGGCCATCGCCGCCATGATATCGGCACTGGCGCCCACACCGCCAGCGATATCGCTGATGCGCGTGGGCAACCCAACTGCTCGCAAATGCCGCTCAACGCGCTGCGCCACCACCGCCGCCGCCAGCCCTGAGCGGGCCGAATAACGGAAGGCGAGCGCCACACCGATGGCAACCGCTTCGCCATGAAGCAGCCGGTCAGAATATCCGCTCAGCGCCTCAAGGGCATGGGCAAACGTATGACCCAGATTGAGGAGCGCCCGCTCCCCCTGCTCGGTCTCATCGCGCGCGACAATGGCAGCCTTCATGGCGCAGCTTTTTGAAATGGCGTGAATGCGTTCATCCCCGCCTGCGAATATCCCCTGCCAATGCGCTTCCAGCCAGTCGTAAAAGACACCATCGCCCAGCAATCCGTATTTGACAATCTCGGCATAACCCGCACGCATATGGCGCGCGCTGAGCGTATCAAGAGCATCACTGTCGGCCAGCACCAGGCAGGGCTGATGGAAGGCGCCGATGAGATTCTTGCCGGCTGGTGAATTGATGCCCGTCTTGCCGCCAACCGACGAATCGACCTGTGCCAGCAGGCTGGTTGGAATCTGCACCACGTCAATGCCGCGCCGCGTCAGCGCCGCCGCGCAACCGGCAAGATCACCGACCACACCTCCGCCAAGCGCAATCACCAGATCGCGTCGCTCGATGCGTGCGCTAATCAGCCCTTCGCTCACTTGCTCCAGCATGCGCCAGCTCTTCGACGCCTCGCCCGGCGCCACCAGCACCTCGTGCGCGGTGATGCCGGCCTTGCTCAAACTCGATCGCAGAGCCGCGCCGTGATGGCTGAAGACGGTCGTATCGCTGACGATGGCCACATTGGCACCGGGACGCAGATGGGCGATCCGCGCGCCAGCCTCGGCAATCACGCCGCCACCAACAACGATGTCGTAGCCGCGCTTGCCAAGATCGACGCGCACGACGGACGGTGCTGCGCTCATGTGGGTCTGTTCTCCTGATCAAGCCTGTCTGCCAACGCCGCAAAAAGCGCGTCGACGACCTGCTCCTGCGGGATGTCGCGGCTTTCGACGGTCACATCGGCCAGCTGGTAGACCGGTTCGCGCTGGACAAGAAGCGCCCGCAGCGTCGCATCGGGATCCGCGGTGCGCAGAAGCGGACGATTGGCTCGTTTGCGCACGCGCCGCATCAGCACGTCGGGATCAGCTTTGAGCCAGACGGATATCGCCTCGCGGGCGATGTTGGCGCGCGTTGTGCCATTCATGAAGGCGCCGCCGCCGGTCGCAATCACCTTGCGCCCGCCGCCCAGCAATCGGGCGATGACCTTCGCCTCGCCAATGCGAAAATCACTTTCACCCCGCGTTTCGAAAATTTCCGATACGCTCATGCCCGCCGCGACTTCAATTTCGTGATCGGCATCGACGAAGGGCAGGGCGAGGCGCTCGGCAAGGCGCCGGCCAACCGACGTCTTGCCGGCCCCCATCATACCCACCAGCACGATCGAGCGATCCTTGAGCCGCGCCAGAAGCCGCTCCACCTGGGGAGCAGACGATAGGACGATTGCACGCTCACTCATGGCCAGCACCACGAGCAGAACAATCGAATATGAGCATCAGCAGCGACAACAGACGACCCGATGGTAACCGCGCAGGAGACGAACACCATGGCATCGTCCCGCGTTGACGCGATGTTGCCACAGCCAGCGTTCATCTATCAGCGCTGCGGCCTCTTGTGAATTGTTCCTCGTACAGGCATGTTGGCCCGTGCGATGCCCACACTCTTCAAGTTCATCACTTTTTGCGCCGTCGTCGCCGGGACAATTTTCCTCGGCATGTACGCGCTTGCGACCTTTGTCGAGCCCCATCCGGCTGATCTGAGCTTCACCGTCCCTGCGGATAAATTGCGCAAGGACGACCAGCGTTAACCGCTTTTTGTCTGATTAGCTCCTTCATGAGCCGATGAACAGCCTTGGGGCCATCGACACGTTTCTGGAGATGTTGAGCGTTGAGCGTAACGCTGCGGCGAACACGCTTGCGGCATATCGACGTGATCTTGAGGGCCTCGCAACTTTTCTTCGCGCCGGCGCCTCGGCTCTGGGTGAAGCCACGACAGACGAATTGCGCCTTTATCTGGAACATCTGGCAAACGACGGACTGTCGGCAGCCTCAAGCGCCCGAAAACTGTCGGCGATGCGCCAGTTTTACCGGTTTATGCTGGATGAAGGCTGGCGCAAGGATAATCCGACCCTCCTCATCGACGCGCCAAGGCGCCACCAGCCCCTGCCCAAAGTGCTGTCGAGCGAGGATATCGACCGCCTGATCGTCACCGCGCAGAAAATTGCCGGCAACACCGACCTGCCGCCAGCACAGCGTCTGCGCGCGACACGCCTGATCTGCCTCATCGAGATTGCCTATGCGAGCGGCCTGCGCGTCAGCGAATTGATAAGCCTTCCCCGTTTGGCAGCAAAGCCCGGCTTGCAGATGATCGCCGTCATGGGCAAGGGACACAAGGAACGCCTCGTCCCTCTGGGCGACGTCGCGCGCGAGGCAATGGCCGCTTATCTGGCGCTGGCGGGCGCAACCGACAGCCCATGGCTGTTTCCCTCGCGCGGCGCCAGCGGCCATCTCACGCGTCAGCATTTTGCCCGTGATCTCAAAGCGATCGCCGCAGCAAGCGGCATCGACCCGTCCCGCCTGTCGCCGCACGTGCTGCGCCATGCCTTCGCCAGCCATCTGCTGCAGGGTGGCGCTGATCTGCGGGTGGTTCAGCATCTGCTGGGCCATGCCGATATCGCCACGACCCAGATTTACACGCATCTCCCCGATGCCCGTCTGCACGGGCTGGTACGCGACCATCATCCGTTGATGGATGACTGAAACAGCCCGACCCCGTCCCTTGACAGGTCTCCCCCCTCTCGCCAGTGTCCCCGGCGCTGTCCGCAGGCTGGCTTGAAAACAGGACTGATCCATCGATCCCATGCGTTTTTTTCTGGATTTCGAGAAACCCGTCGCTGATTTCGAGGCCAAGCTCGCCGAGTTGCAGGCGCTTGCCGCCGCCCAGAGCGGCGTTGCCGGCAGCAGCGATGAAATCGCCAGGCTGGAAGCCCGCGCCCGCTCATCGCTGAAAGACATCTACGCAAAGCTGACACCGTGGCAGAAAACGCAGGTGGCGCGCCACCCCGAGCGTCCGCATTGCAGCGACTATATCGCCCGCCTCATCAGTGATTTCGTACCGCTGGCGGGTGACCGTAAATTCAGCGAGGATGCCGCCATCATTGCCGGTCTGGGGCGTTTTCGCGGGCGAAGCATCGCCTTTCTCGGCCATGAAAAGGGCGCGGACACCGAAGCACGACTGAAGCATAATTTCGGCATGGCGCGCCCGGAAGGCTATCGCAAGGCGGTGCGCCTGATGGACATGGCCGAGCGCTTTTCTCTGCCGGTGATTGCGCTTGTCGACACGCCCGGCGCGTTTCCAGGCATTGACGCTGAAGAGCGCGGCCAGGCGGAGGCGATTGCCCGCTCGACCGATGCCTGCCTTGGGCTTGGCGTCCCCAACATTGCCATCATCATTGGTGAAGGCGGTTCAGGCGGCGCCATCGCCATCGCCGCCGCCAATCGCGTCCTGATGCTGGAGCATTCCATCTACAGCGTCATCTCGCCGGAGGGCGCGGCCTCCATCCTGTGGCGCGATTCGGCGCGTGCCCAGGACGCGGCAACCGCCATGAAGATCACGGCGCAGGATTTGAAGCGCCTTGGCGTCATCGACGCGATCATCGCCGAACCGCTGGGCGGCGCCCATCGCGAGCCGCAAAAGGCGATGGATGCAGTGGGCGATGAAATATCCCGCCATCTTGCCGCGCTCGAATCCCTGAATGTTGAGGATATCCGCCGCCTCCGGCGCGAGAAATTTCTCGCCATCGGCCGCGCCGCGCTGTCGTCATGACAGGTGATGCAGCGCCACTTCACCGCGAATTGTAGAGAAAACGGCCTGTTCTTTACGCTTTGGTCTTGTGTTAGGCATAATGAAAAGATACCGGTGCGCCTGAGATATGGCAGCATTTTTGCCGTTTTTCGTTGTATAAGGGTTGGCATGACGTTGAGCCGTATCCGCATTCTTCTGACAGCAACGCTGATGCTGGCGCTTGGCGCCTGCTCCGAGCGCTCGCCGCTTTATACGCCCAAGCAGTTGCGCGCGGTATCGGCCGAGACCCGCGAACTGATGGATACGCTTGGCATCGACAAATATGCGCCCATCCTCATGCGTGTCTTCAAGGCTGAAGGCAAATTGGAGGTGTGGAAGCGCACCCGCAAGGATGAACGCTTCGCTTTGCTCAAAACCTATGAGATCTGCCGCTGGTCGGGCGATCTGGGTCCCAAGCGCAAGGAGGGCGACCGCCAGGCACCGGAAGGCTTCTATCCCATCACGCCGCCGCAGTTGAACCCGCGGTCGAGCTATTTCCTGGCCTTCGACACCGGCTATCCAAACAGTTTCGATCGCGCACTTGATCGCACCGGCTCCAATCTCATGGTCCACGGCGATTGTTCCTCGCGCGGCTGCTTTGCGATGACCGACAAGCAGATGCAGGAAATCTTCGCGCTTGCCCGCGACGCCTTCGATGGCGGCCAGCAGGCCTTCCAGATGCAGATTATGCCCTTCCGCATGACGCCTGCCAACATGCATCGCTTCCGCAATAACGAGAACATCGCCTTCTGGCGCATGATCAAGGAAGGCTCGGATCATTTCGAGGCGACATTGCGTGAACCAAACGTCCAGGTGTGCGGCAAGCGCTACGTATTCGATCACCAGCCGCTTGACCCGTCAGCTAGATTCTCAGCCTCCGAAGCCTGCCCGGCCTCGCAGATACCCCAGAGCATAGCCAGCGCGGTTGCCGAAAAGCGCAAGGCGGAGGCCGTGAAGCTCGCCGAAATCCTTGAACACGAGCACGCAACCAAGCCTCACGTGACCGCGCAGGCCGGCCATACGCCGCTGCCCGTTCATGCCATTTACAAATCACGCCAGGTCATTCGCGCCAGCCTGCCTTCCGCCGGCCCCGAGGCTCTGACGCTGTTGCCCGGCGCTGAGGCCGGCCCGACCACCGAACTGAAACAGATTGCGCGTGGTGAAATTCAGCCAGCCGCTGTGCCCGACAGTCAGGCAGCAACCGAAAATACGACGAATGCGGGCGCGATCGCACCGGCAGCCGTAGCGCTTGCCACGCCGCCGCCGCCCGCCGGTATTACGCCCGCCACCACCCCGGTTGCCGCCATCGCGACAACACAAATCGCCAATGCGCCTTTAGTACCCGCACAGCAGCCTGCCGCAGCGCCGCCCGCTCTCGCGACACAATCTGCAACTCTGAACGCTGCCCCGCCGCCAAACGCGATCAGCAGCCTCTTTGGCAATGTCATTTCTGCTTTCGCACCGGCAGAGCAACGCGTAGAGGCCATCGACGGCGCGCCCGCGCCGGACGCTCCACGCCCCCTGCCCTCACCGCTGCGCTCGAAACTGGCCGGTACAGCGACGCTGGCGCCGGCTGCTGCAGGAACGGAGCCTGCAAAGACGCAATCCGACGCCGGTTTCCTTGAAAAAACCTTCGGCGCGCTCAGCCTGCCGGGGTTCGGACGTTCCTGGCCCGAGCCGTGACGTCACACCACCGATGACGGATCGGTATTGGCCCCGCACAGAAGAACGCCGACCCGCTCGCCCTGTGCCGGGCGGTAACCACCCGATTGCAACGCGGCGAGCGCTGCCGCCCCGCCCGGCTCGGCAACGATCCGCATCTCGCGCCACAGCCAATTCTGCGTCTGCCTGATCGCCTCATCGTCCACCAGCACCACATGATCCACATAGCGCTCGGCCACCGCCAGCACACGCTGCCCGCAATTGCGCGCGCCCAAACTGTCGGCGGCAATGCTGCTCACCGCAACGTCCACCGGTCTGCCAGCCTTGAGGGAAGCATGCAGGGCGCAGGAGCCTTGCGGCTCCACACCCACCACCTTGACACGCCGCTCAAACCAGCGGGCGATACCAGCGATGAGGCCGCCACCGCCTGCCGCCACCAGAACCGTATCGAGCTGCGGCGATTGCTCTTCCCATTCAGCGCCAAGCGTCCCCTGACCGGCGATGGTTGCCCAGCTGTCGTAGGCATGAACCGGGAGCGCGCCGCTTTCCTTCACATGGAGATCACACGCCGCCGCCGCGTCAGCGTAGCTCGCACCGCCGATGACGATCGCCGCCCCGCAGGCGCGGATGCGGGCAATTTTGGCTGGTGACGAAATTTCAGGAACGAAAATCTTTGCCTTGAGCCCGAGGCGCTGGGCGGCAAGCGCCACCGCAGCCCCGTGATTACCCCCTGAAGCTGCCGCAACGCCTGCCTCAGGAATCGTCTGCGACAGGAGATTATTGAACGCCCCGCGCGCCTTGAACGAGCCTGAATGCTGCAGAAATTCCAGTTTGAGGAGCGCTCCGGTGGATGTGTCAGCGAGGACCGGCGTGGTGCGGATGTGAGATGTGACGCGCTGGCGGGCAGAGCGAATATCAGCAAGAGTGATCATGAGGCTCGATGTTCCGTTGTTGTCACAAATTCGACCGGACTGACATACGCGCGTTGCGTAATTCCTGCCAATATCGCACCTTAGGGGCAGACCGCGACAAGCGGAACAGTCCGCGACACTGCGTGAGGGAGCATTATGGCCGATATCGTCATCAAGACACCGATGCAATATCTCGACAAGGCGACAGGCGCGCTGCGCGATCTCGGCCTTTTGCCGACGCGAACCGAAGAGGCGCCGGTCAACGCGCTGCTGGAGCAGATATCGAGCCTCGAGCCCGACAAGATCGCCATTATCGCCCGCACCCTCAACCAGACCTCTGTCTTCAACGAGGTGGTGCGCGAGCAAGTCTCCAATATGGAAGTCGGCGAGCGCTACAAGATCATCACCAGCGGCTTCAACTCGATCCGTGATGATTGCAAGCGCATGGTCGATCAGATGAGCGACGGCAAGCTCGATATGCTGGAGCGCGCCACCAACACCTGGATGAAGATCGCCCGCGGCGACGTCGCCGACCGTTTCGACAAGATCCGCTCCACTTACCTTGAAGTGACCAAGGAGACCAGCAACCAGATCAAGCGCGAGCAGATCATTCTCGATGCTTACCGCGATTTTCGCGGCGCGGTGAAACAGGCCGAAGTGCTGGCGCTCGAAGTGCTGAAGGCGGCCAACGGCAAGCTTGACGCTGAACGCGCCGCGCTGAAGCAGGCATCCGATGTTGTCGGCTCCTACGCCGGCAGCGAGCCGGCGGAGCGGGCCAGGCTCGAACTGACCCGCGATGAACAGCTGCGCATCACCCAGGACGAGGAAAAGCGCTACCAGATCGCCAAGGACCTCTCCGACAATCTGACGATTTCCTACAATACCTCCGAAGTCGTCATGGCCCGCCTCATGCAGACAACGAGCGCCAAGGAGCGCGTCTATGCCCAGGCCGTGAGCTTCTTCTCCACCAATGATTCGGTGCTGACCGCGCTCAAAGCGTCATTCACCGGCATGTTCGGCCTCCATGAATCGACAGCCACGCTGGAGGCGATGAAAGAAGGTGTCTCGAAATCGCTCGAGGTTCTCTCCGAGATCGGCGACAAGGTGCAGGAAGCAGCCGTGCGCGCCGGCTACGGGCCAACCATCCGCGCTGACGCGGTGAAGAAACTTGTCGATTCGGTTGTCAACTTTCAGGAGCGTTCCCAGATCATCATCGAGGAGATGCGAAAAGCCTCGAGCGCCAATTCTGCCGAAATCCGCGATGCGGTCGAGGACGGCAAGAAGCGCATCGCCAAGCTCATCGCTGACGGCAAGGCCCTGCCGCTGTCATGAGCGATACTTCTGCCAGCAACTCGGCGCCCGCATCCCCCAAACCCGACAAGCTCGACGAGCTGATGCTGGCGATGGATGTCGTTGATACGCTGCGCCATCGCGATATCCTCGTTGAGCGCGAACTCAACGAGGAGGAGCGCGAGAAATCGCTCGTCGACCGTCTGCGCGGTTTGTACAAGAGTCAGGGCATCGAGGTGTCCGAAAGCGTGTTGCATGAAGGCGTGAAGGCGCTGGATGAAAACCGCTTTGCCTATCACCCGGCACCGCCTGGCCTTGCCCGCAATCTCGCCTGGATCTGGGTCAAGCGTGGCGTGATCAGCCGCTTTGTGTTGGGCGCGCTTGCCGCCCTGATCATTGCGGTGACCGGTTATCAGGTCGCGGTTGTTGCTCCAGCCGAGCAGGCGGCCCGGTCAGCGCGCGACGAACTCACCATCGATCTGCCCAAAGCGCTGGATATCGCCACGAAAGCAGCTCTTGGCGAAGCCCAGATCGATACGGCCCGCCAGCGGGCAACGGCTCTTTCGGCTGCCGGAAAGCTGGCGCTTGAGCGCGGCAATGCGGACGAAGCCCGCGGCGCCGTTGCGGCCCTTGATCAGCTTACCCAGCAATTGCGTCTCGAATTCACCCTGCGCATACCCGCCCGGCCGGAGGAGCAGACAGGCTTTGCCCGCGAAAATAACGCGGCACCCGGCGGCCGCGGTCTTTATGTTGTGGTCAATGCCATTGATCTTGATGAAAAACCGGTGCGGTTACGGGTGCGCAATGAAGAAACAGGCGATACCGACACCGTCTCGCGCTTCGCCGTGCGTGTGCCTCAGGCCACCTATCAGGCGATCCGCGCCGACAAGCAGGCAAACGGTATCCTGCAGCGCGTCCGCCTGGCCGAAAAGCGGCGCGGCTTTCTTGAGCCCGACTATCTGATGGCGGTTGAATCGGGCCGTCTGACCAAATGGTGAATGGATGATTTCCGGGCGAGAAGCTCTGCACGGCCTCGAACAGACCATTCTTGGTCTCAAAGGGGATGAAAGCCGGCTCGATGCGGCGCTGGCCTCAGCCAATGAGGAGGCAGCCCGTGCCAGGCAGGCTGAAGCTGATGGTTTCCGGGCGCTGGCACGCATCAAGCTCGATCTTCTGGCACAGACCGAGCTTCTCAACGATCTCGATAGCATTGAACGCCGCGCGCTTGACATGATCGCCGGCGAACGTGCCGTGCTTGCTGCCCTGGACAGAAAACGCAGCGATGCGCTCGACGTCCAGCACAAGGCAGAGGATAACAAGCGCGACAGCGGGCGGGTTCTTGCTGCAGCGATTGAAACACTCGAGGCCAAGCACCGTGCCGTCGCACAAACCGTCACCACGACACCTGACTGGCAAAAGGCCAGGCAGGGCGTTGAAGCGGCACGCCTGACGGCACAGGCTGCCGCCGAAAAATCACAACGCGCCAGCGACGACCTGACCCAGAAGCGAAAGCCCTACGAAAACGATCCGCTGTTCATGTATCTGTGGCAGCGCAAGCATGGCACAAACGAGGATCGCACCGGCTTTTTCGTGCGGTTTTTTGACCGGCGCGTCGCCCGCCTCATCGGCTATGGCGATGCCCGCGCCAACTATGCGATGCTGTTGTCCATCCCCGCCCGTCTCAGCGAGCACGCAGCCGCCAAGCTGCAGTCGATCACCGACGCCAAGGCCGTGCAAGGCACGATCGAACGACAAGCCCTTGTAGCCGCTGGCATCGGCCCGCTGGAAGAGGCTCTGCAGGCCGCACAGGCAAAAGACCAGGCGGCCCAGGCAGCCGCAGCCGCTGCCGCTGCAGCCGTTCAGGCGGTGGAGGGCGAGCGAACCGCTCTGGTGCAAAGCGAGGATGGTGGGCGAAAATCCGCCATCGCCCTGCTGGCTGATCGTCTGTCACGGGCTGACATGCGCCAGCTCTATGCCGACGCCTTCAAAACACCGACACCGGACGATGAGAACGCGCTGAACGCCATCACGCGGGCCCGCCAAGCCATCGCCAGGGCCGATCAGGACACAGCCAAAATTCGGTCGCAGATCCAGGATATGGCGCGCAAGCGTGCCGAGCTGGAATCAGCAAGGGATGGCGCCCGCGCCCAGGGCTATGACAGTCCATGGGGAAATTTCGCCAACCACGTTCTCATCTCCGATATTATCCGCGGCATCGTCGCCGGCGCCCTCTCGTCAAGCGATCTTGGCCGGGCCATGGCTGGCGAATATCGTCGGCGCGACCCGGGCTTCGGCGGCAACTGGGGGGGCGGTTCCGGCGCGTCGGGCGGGCAGAGCCCCTGGGGTGGCCAATCATCATCGCCTCCCGCCTCCGGCAGCGGCTGGCGCACGACCGACAGTTTCTGACCATCAGTTGTGTTTTCTCTCCCGCGCTTTGATCGCTTGATCTCCAGTAATCAGGAGGGTACATAGCTCCTGCACGCGATTTTGATTGCGCGCCCGGGGCTCTGTACGCACATTGCCAATTGAGTTCATAATGTGTCCGATGATTCTGTCGGTGACCAGGCTTTGATCTTCTCAACAATAACTGCTGTTTTTTGCTGAAAATGCCTAATGTCGTCCGTGGACGTCAAATAAATGGAGAAAGAAAAAATGGCCGAACCAGTTAAAATGAGTGCTGACAGCAATATACCTGGCGCCTGGATAAAGGGCGTGGAGAGCATGGAATTCAAAACTCTCATAGCGACCAGAACAAAATTTATCTACTTTATGTTGTTTATCTTCTGTGTAGGGTTTGTCGGACTATCACTCCTTTTAAGTTTCCAGAGATCGTTGATGGGACTGAAAGTATTCGGTCCTCTTAATCTCGGTTTTGTCCTCATCATCGCTAATTATATTATGGCGTGGGCTATCGCCATTATCTATGCACGTGTCTCGGAACGCGACCACGACCCCTTGATCGCCGCTGTCATTGCCCAGGCACGCAAGGCTGGAGGCAAATCATGAACTGGATTTCCATTGGTATTTTTGCCGTCATTATGGCCCTGACCTTGTGGGTGACCGCCTGGTCCTCCGGGCGCACCCGCACCGCCAGCGAATTCTACACCGGCGGCAAGGGACTGACTGCCGCGCAAAACGGCTTTGCCCTGGCGGGTGACTGGTGTTCAGCTGCCGCCTTCCTCGGCTTCACCGGCCTCACCGCTCTGTTCGGCATGGATGGCGCCTTCTACGCGGTGGGCCCGCTCCTGGCGTTTTGCACCGTGCTGCTGCTGATCGCCGAACCGTTGCGCAACACCGGCACCTATACGATGGGTGATGTGATCTTGTACCGTATGCGTCAACCCTCGGCGTTGTGGGCCTCAGCCGTCGGCGCGATTATCATCAACCTGGCCTATATGATCCCGCAGATGGCCGGTGGCGGCGTCCTCATCAAGCTTCTGTTCGGGCTTCGCTACGATGTGTCAGTCGTCCTCGTTGGTATCGGCATGATCCTTTATGTCGCCATCGGTGGCATGCTTGCCACCAGCTGGGTGCAGATCATCAAGGCCGTCCTCATGCTGGGTGCCGGTTTGATCATCCTCGTGCTGGCTCTGGCCGGTGTGAATTTCAACCCGCTCACCCTGTTCGAATCAGCCGAAGCCAAGGCCGGCGCCGCCTTCATGCTGCCCGGCAATCTCCTGAAGAACCCGTGGGATGAATTGTCTCTCGGATTGGCCATCATGCTGGGGCTTGCCGGTCTGCCCCATGTCATGACGCGCTTTTACACGGTGCCTGACGCCAAGACGGCGCGTAAATCGGTCATCTGGGTGATGTTCCTTGCCGGTTCCTTCTTCTTCTGCACAACCATCTTTGGCATGGCGGCCGTCCATTATCTCGGCCCTCAGGCGCTGCGCGTCGGCAATCCCGGCGGTAATCTGACGCTGCCACTGCTCGCCGAATTCCTCGGCGGCGGCAAGGGAACCTTGGGCGGTCAGATCATGGTGGGCTTTGTCTCGGCCGTGGCCGTGGCCACCATCCTTGCGGTGGTTGCCGGTCTGACACTGGCAACCTCGGGCACGATTGCCAATGACATTTATGTCAATCTCATCATGAAGGGGAAGGTGGAGGAAAAAAGCCAGGTCATGGTCGCCCGGCTGAGTTCAATCGGCATCGGCATCTTTGCCATCGTCCTTGGCATTCTTGCCGAAGGCGTCAATGTCGCCATCCTCGTCTTTCTCGCCATCGGCATCGCCGCCAGCACCAATTTCCCGGTGGTGGCGTTGTCGATCTTCTGGCGCCGCTTCACCACGGCAGGCGTCATCGGCGGTGTGGCGCTTGGTCTGGTATCAGCCCTTTATCTGGTGCTGATCGGCCCGGCCGGCAAGTTTTATGCTGGCCCGGAGGGATGGTGGCAGATCGCCAATCCAACCATCGTCTCCCTGCCGCTTGGCATTCTCGGGGCGATCCTCGGCAGCCTCCTCGGCACGCGCGACATGGAGAATGAAAAGCGCTTCGACGAGGTGATGTTCCGCACCCAGACGGGCATCAAATCAGACGTCTGAGACCGCTACATCACCGGCATACAAAACGCGCGCCCCACCTGGCGCGCGTTTTCATATGATTGAACTGGAAGGCCGCGCGCCGCCTACACCCGCCCGTGGCATTGCTTGAATTTCTTGCCTGATCCGCACGGGCAGGGTTCATTGCGCCCGACCTTGCCCCAGCTTGCCGGATCATTGGCATCAACCGCGCCAGCCGTCGCTTTACCGATGCGCCCTGCCGGCAAGGCTTGCGCCAGCTCGGCTGCGTTCTCACCCGTCGCCGGATCGAGGTGCTGCATCTGCAGAGAATCGAATTGCGGCGCCACCGGTGCGGGCGGCGCCAGTTCGATGCGCATCAGGGTTGAGGTGACATTGGTGCGCAGGCGATCCATCATCGCCTGGAACATCTCGAAGGCTTCCGATTTATACTCGTTCAGCGGATCGCGCTGCGCATAGCCGCGCCAGCCGATCACCTGGCGCAAATGGTCGAGGCTGACCAGATGCTCGCGCCACAGATGATCAAGCGTCTGCATCAGCACCGCCTTCTCGACCTGGCGGAAGGTCTCCGGGCCGATGCGGACGGCACGCGCCGCCTGCGCCTCATCGACGAGCCGCTTCGTGCGCTCAGCCACCTCTTCCTCGGCAATACCCTCTTCCTTCGCCCAGTCAGCGACCGGCGCGTTGATGCCGAACGTCTCATCAACCTCCTTCTCCAGCCCGGCAATATCCCATTGCTCGGGGTAGGCGTCGGCGGGAATATGACGGCTCACCACCTCCTCGATCACCCGGTGGCGCATATCGTTGACCATGTCCGACACGTCCGGCTCGCCCATCAATTCGCGACGCTGCTCGAAGACGACCTTGCGCTGGTCGTTCATGACGTTGTCGTATTTCAGCACGTTCTTGCGCTGGTCGAAATTGCGCGCCTCGACCTTTTGCTGGGCCTTTTCCAGCGCCTTGTTGATCCACGGATGGATGATCGCCTCGTCTTCCTTGAGGCCAAGCTTGACCAGCATGCCCTCCATGCGGTCGGACCCGAAAATACGCATCAGATCATCCTGCAGCGACAGGAAGAATTTCGAGCGGCCCGGATCGCCCTGGCGGCCTGAGCGCCCGCGCAGCTGATTGTCGATGCGCCGGCTCTCATGGCGCTCGGTGCCGATGACGTAAAGACCACCGCCCGCCAGCGCCTTTTCCTTCAGCCGTGCGACTTCATTCTCGATCGTTTTTGCCGCCTGATCGCGCTGCGGACCATCGGGCATATCGGCAAGTTCGATCTTGGTGCGCAGCTCGACCGAACCGCCAAGCTTGATGTCGGTACCGCGTCCCGCCATGTTGGTGGCAATCGTGATGGCGCCGGGAACGCCCGCCTGCGACACGATATTGGCTTCCTGCTCATGGAAGCGGGCATTGAGGACCGCAAACAGCATCGGCCCACCCGCCGGACCGCTCGTCTCATAAAGCGCGCGATAGGGATCGGGATCATTGAAATCGACCTGAGTGAAGCCGGCCTTTTTTAATTCAGCCGCCAGCGTCTCCGATTTTTCAATTGATGTCGTACCCACCAGCACCGGCTGGCCGCGCCCCCGTGCCTCCCTGATCTCGCGCACGATCGCCCGGTATTTTTCCTCAACCGTGCGGTAGACCTCATCATCTTCGTCCTTGCGCTGGACGGTGACGTTGGTGGGGATTTCCAGCACTTCGAGGCCGTAAATATCGAGAAATTCGTCCGCCTCCGTTGCCGCCGTGCCGGTCATGCCGGCAAGCTTCTCGTACATGCGAAAATAATTCTGGAAGGTGATCGAGGCGAGCGTCTGGTTCTCCGGCTGGATCTGCACTTTCTCCTTGGCTTCAAGCGCCTGATGCAGCCCTTCGGAATAGCGCCGCCCCGGCATCATGCGCCCGGTGAATTCGTCAATAATGACCACCTCATTATTGCGCACGATATAGTCGCGGTCGCGCTGGAAGAGCTTGTGGGCGCGCAGCGCCTGATTCATGTGATGGACGACCGTGGTGTTCTCCACATCGTAGAGATCCTCGCCCCGCACATGGCCGGCATCCCGCAGGATCTGCTCCATTTTCTCTGTGCCGGTCTCGGTGAAGATGACCGTTCGCTGTTTTTCGTCGACCTCGATATCGCTCGCACCGAGCTGGGGGATGAAGGCATCAATCGCCATATAGAGATCGGAGCGATCATCGAGGGGCCCTGAAATGATGAGGGGCGTGCGCGCCTCATCGACCAGAATCGAATCGACTTCATCGACGATGGCAAACGCATGCCCGCGCTGCGCCATCTGGGCGACTTCATACTTCATGTTGTCGCGCAGGAAGTCGAAGCCGAACTCGTTATTGGTGCCGTAGGTGATGTCGCAGGCGTATTCGCGCTGGCGCTCAAGATCATCAAGACCATGAACGATGGTGCCAACGCTCATTCCGAGGAAATTGTAGACCTCGCCCATCCATGCCGCATCACGCCTGGCAAGATAATCATTGACCGTCACCACGTGGACGCCGCGCCCCGACAGGGCGTTGAGGTAGACCGGAAGCGTCGAGACCAGCGTTTTTCCTTCGCCGGTTTTCATTTCAGCGATCCGGCCTTCGTGCAGAACCATGCCGCCGACGAGCTGCACATCGAAATGGCGCTGGCCAAGGGTCCTCTTGGCGGCTTCACGGACAACCGCGAAGGCCGGCACCAGAATGTCATCGAGTGTCGCGCCTGCCGCAAGCTGGGCCTTGAACTCTGCTGTCTTCGCCCGCAACGCCTCATCGCTCAACCCCTGGAGGCCGCTTTCCAGCGCATTGATCTCGCGCACGCGCGATTGGTAGGCGCGCAATTTGCGCTCATTTGACGAGCCAAAAACAACTTTCGCCAGCGAACCAAGCCCTAGCATGCGTGATTTACCTTCAATTGCGCGCGACCCTGCACGTCACTTCATCGTCGTTGCTGCCCTAACGGCACCACCAACCGCCAAAATGCCACATTGGCCATGACAAAACGGCAGATAGGTACGCGCGGCATTTTTGGCGAGAGCCAGGACATGACATCGCGCGTTTTTTACCACATCGTTCAATTGGCGTCAGATAGGGTGCCCACTCGGCCATTGTCAATGGAAGCCGGGACGCGTAAACCGCCGGCGCTGGCATGACCGGCCCGCAGAAATCGGAGATTTGAATGCTCACCTCGCCCCGCCTGCTTGCCTCAAGCACATTTGCCCTGCTGCTGACCGGTGCCGCTGCTTGCCTGGCACAAACGCCGCCGGCCCCCCCCGCAGGCATCGCGATCCCGCCGGCGCCAGCCGCAGCGCTGCCGACCGTCAACGGCGTCGCCATCACGGAACGTGATGTCAGCGCGGCGCTCGCCGAACTCAGCGAGGCGATTGAAGGTGTACCCGAGGCCACGCGCCGCACCCAGTTGATCGATTATCTGGTGACGCTCAAGGTCGTGGCAGCGCAAGCGCGCAAGGAAAAGCAGGGCGAAGGCCCGGATTTCGAGGCGCGCTCACGCTTCATCATCGACAAGATGCTGACGGAATCCTATTTGCGATCAGCCGTTGCCAAATCCGTGACCGATGAAGCGGTCGCTGCCTTCTACAAGGACCAGGTCGCAGCCTCTCCCTCCGAAGTGGAAGTGCACGCACGTCATATCCTGCTGTCGACGGAAGAGGATGCCAAGGCGGTTGTAGCCGAGCTCAAGGCCGGCAAGGATTTCGCTGAGCTTGCCAAGGAGAAATCACAGGATCCGGGCTCAAAGGGCGAGGGCGGCGATCTCGGCTTCTTTCCCAAGGATCGCATGGTGCCGGAATTTGCTGAGGTCGCCTTTGCTCTTGATCCCGGCAAATGGACCGAAACACCGGTCAAGACGCAATTCGGCTATCACGTGATCAAGGTCGAGGAGCGCCGCCAGACGCCGACCCCGCCGCTTGCCGAAGTCGACGGGCAGATTCGCACCTATCTGGCGCGCAAAACGCAAGCTGAACTGGTGCAGAAGCTGCGCGAAGGCGCGCAGATCGAAAAGAAATAGGCAGACAGGACGACTTGTCGTCGTCAGACGGATCGGGCAGAGAAAACATGTTTTCCTGTCCAGAGGCGCCTGACGATGGCTAAGTCTGCTCCCATCTCCCCGCTCGCACCCAAGAGCTTCCCCCGTGTGCCTGATATCGCGGGGGTACGCTTTGCCACCGCCGAGGCGGGCATCCGCTATCACGGGCGGCGCGATGTCTTTCTGGCGCTCCTTGATCCGGGCACTACGGTCGCCGGCGTTTTTACCCGCTCCCGCTGCCCCTCCGCGCCGGTCGAATGGTGCCGCGCCGTACTTCAAGGTGGCAAGGCGCGAGCCCTGGTAGTCAATTCCGGCAATGCCAATGCTTTCACCGGGCTCAAAGGGCGCGAAGCGGTAAAGCTCACAGCCGATTTTGCCGCCCGCGACATCGGCTGCACGCCTGAAGAGATTTTTCTGGCCTCGACCGGCGTCATCGGCGAACCGCTCTCGGCCGACAAATTCGGCGCCGTCATGAAAGGTCTCGTTGCCAGTGCGAAGCCTGGGGACTGGATCGATGCGGCGCGCGCCATCATGACAACGGACACCTTCCCCAAACTCGCCTGGAAACGCGTGATGCTTGATGGCAAGCCGGTCATCATCGCCGGCATCGCCAAGGGTGCCGGTATGATCCAGCCCGACATGGCAACCATGCTGTCTTTCGTGTTCACTGACGCGCCGATTGCAGCGGACATTCTGCAGATGATCCTCAAGCCTGCCGCTGACAAGACCCTCAACTGCGTGACAGTGGACAGCGACACATCGACCTCCGACACGCTGATTGCCTTTGCAACCGGCAAGGCGAGCGCTGTCGCGCCGATCACCCGCATGGATCGCCGTGCCGGACAGATGAGGCGCGCCTTGACCGCAGTTCTGGGCGAACTGGCGCAGATGATTGCCAGAGATGGCGAAGGTGCGCGTAAATTCATAACCGTGGAAGTCAGCGGCGCAAAATCCGCCAGATCAGCCAAGCATATTGCACGCGCGATCGCCAATTCGCCGCTGGTGAAAACGGCCATTGCCGGCGAGGATGCCAATTGGGGCCGCGTGGTGATGGCCGTCGGCAAGGCCGGTGAGCCGGCTGAGCGTGATCGCCTGTCGATCCGCTTTGGTGACATCCGGGTCGCCCATCTGGGCGAGCGGGACCCCGCATACGATGAAGCCGCCGTCTCCGCCTATATGAAGAATGATGAGATTGTCATCGGCGTTGATCTTGGGCTTGGGCGCGGCAGGGCACATATGTGGACCTGCGATCTCACCAAGGAATATGTCGCCATCAATGGCGATTACCGCTCGTGAGCGCAGGCTCCTCGCGCATCCTGCTGGTTGCGGCCTGCGCCCTCATTGATCCTGACCGGCGCATCCTCCTCACCCGTCGCCCACCCGGCAAGGCGCTGGCCGGCTTATGGGAATTTCCCGGTGGCAAGGTCGAACCCGGCGAGCGCCCCGAACTGTGCCTCATCCGCGAGCTTGACGAGGAGCTTGGCATTACCGTTAAGGAAGCCTGCCTCGCGCCGCTCACCTTCGCCAGTCACGCCTACGCGGATTTTCATCTGCTGATGCCGCTATGGGTATGCCGGCGCTGGGACGGTCAGGTGAGCGGGCGCGAGGGACAGGAACTGGCCTGGGTGCAGCCGATGCGCCTGCGCCATTATCCCATGCCGCCTGCCGATGAACCGCTCATTCCGTTTTTGCAGGAACTGACCTGACGCGCGTTCACCGTGAATGCTTCAGCGCCTCGGCAAGCCGCATCTGTGCCGATCCGGGCTTCAGCGGCTTTTGCTGACTGTCGTGAGGCGCCCAGCCGAGCGCCCAGACCAGCTCGAAGCTTGCGCGGATACGCCCGTCCGGATCAGCAAAGCGCGCAGCATAGATCTCCGCCACCCGCAGAAAAAACCTCCTGCCAGGGGACGTTCGACGCCTTTCCTCAAGGATATTGGTGGCTGCCATTGCCCTGAGATCGGCCATCAGCGCGAGCACATGGGGGTAGCGGACCGTGAGAGTATCGCTGTCGCAGACCGGCAGTGCAAAACCGGCGCGTTGCAGAAGCGACCCCATGTCGCGGACATCGACAAAGGGCGCAACGCGCGGCGACACGCCCCCCAGCATCTCGCTTTCAGCCTGCGCCAGCGCGTGGCGTAATTCGCCCAGTGTCGCCGCACCAAGGGTGACAGCAATGAACAACCCGTCCTCTTTGAGCATGCGGCGAAACTGGGCAAGCGTTCCGGGAACGTCATTGACCGCCTGCAGCGACAGCGCCGAGACGATGAGGTTGACCGTCTGCGGCGCAAAGGGCGGCGTCTCGTCATCACCGATGACCGCCAGGCGCTGATCGGCATGGAACGCGGCTGATGCCATATCCATGCGCACCACCTCGCTGACCTTGCCGCTCTGGCGCAGCGCGTCGGCGATCTGGCTGGTCGGGCTCAGAACATCGAGAGCCAGTGCGAATTCCCTCTGCACCGGCTGGAGGCGTAGCGAAATATCCGCAGCGACATGGCGCAGCAGAAAATCGCTGCCAGCAAGAGGGCGCTGCATGGCGCGTTGCCGTCGCAGACGCAGCAGGGAGCGGTCAAAAATGCGCGGTGTCATGTCTCCTTATCGCTCAAGCACGGATCGTCGTCGAGAGACCGGCAGCAGCGCGACAGCAATAGCCACGCCCAGGTGACATTTCTGCTTCCAACCCCTGCACAGGCGCGCAAGTCTCGACTAGTCTGTGCCGATGACATTCATCGACGATCCGCTCGCCGAGGAGGCCGCGCCGCGCCGCAAGTTCAGCTTTCGGCACGCCGCGCGCCTTGTTGTCGATATCATATTGCCGCCACGCTGCCCGACCTGCGGCGTTGGCCTGCAGGACCCGGAAACGCTGTGCACGGGCTGCTGGGCGAAGTTGAGCTATATTTCCCGCCCTTTCTGCGAGCGCACCGCCACCCCCTTCGTCATCGATCCGGGACCTGGCATCTACGCGGCATCCGCCTACCAGTTTCCACCGCAATGGCAGCGCGCCCGCGCCGCTGTCGCCTATGAGGGGGTAGCGACCGATCTCGTGCACGCGCTCAAATATTCCGACCGTCACGAGGTCGCACCCCTGATGGCGCGCGCCATGCACCGCGCCGGTGCCGATATTCTTGAGGACGCCGATCTTGTCATCCCCGTCCCGCTGCACCGCTCCCGCCTGTGGCGCCGGCGTTTCAATCAGGCGGCTCTGCTTGCCTCACATATCGCCAGGGCAAGCGGCCGCCTGTGCCGCACCGATATCTTGATACGCCGCAAGGCAACGCCACCCCAGGTGGGCCTCAGCCGCGAGGCCCGTGCCCGCAACATGGTGGGCGCTTTTGCCATTGCCGCCCAACATCGCGCTCTGCTCACCGGTCGCAGGGTGGTTGTCATTGATGATGTGCTGACGACGGGCGCGACACTCAACGCCGCTGCCCGAATCCTCGGCGCGGCGGGCGCGGCAAACGTGGATATCCTGGTTTTTGCCCGCGCCGGCACGACCGTTGCGTCCGACGCCTCCACTACCATATAAAAGCAGGTCCGGACCTTCCTCCGCGCTTGGTAATTGGGTGTTTCGCCGCGTTCAAAGGACCTCTGCCATGACGAAATCCGTCACCATCTACACCAAGGATTATTGCCCCTACTGCGCTGATGCCAAGGAATTGCTCGACAAGAAGGGCGCATCCTTCACCGAAATCGATCTGGTGAAGACCCCGGACCGGCGCGACGAAATGGTAAAACGCGCCAGCGGCCGGACCTCGGTTCCGCAGATTTTCATCGATGGTGTTCACGTTGGCGGGTGCGACGATCTCTACGCTCTCGAATCAGCTGGCAAGCTCACACCCCTGTTGGCGGATTGACGGCCCGATGATCCGCTACGCGCTCCATTGCGAGGCCGGCCACAGTTTCGAAGGCTGGTTTCGCTCGTCGGCTGATTTCGATCGCCAGGCGCGCGGCAGCAAGCTTTGCTGTCCAATGTGCGGCTCGGGCAACGTCGTGAAACAGTTGATGACGCCCGGCGTCAGCAATACCGACCGCAACGACAGCCCGCCCGCGGCAATGGTAAAGCCCGATGAGCGCGATGTCCGGCTGCGCCGCCTCATGCGGGAAATGCGCGACCACATTGTCGCCAGCAGCGAGGATGTCGGTCCGCGATTTGCCGAAGAGGCGCGGCGCATTCACTATGATGAAGCAGCCCATCGCTCGATCCGCGGGCAGGCAAGCCCGGTCGAGGCCAAGGCTCTCCTTGAGGAAGGGATCGACATTGCCCCGCTCCCCGTCCTGCCCGACGATCTGATATAGCCCTCAGGCGGGACGCGCCGCCAGCATCATGTAATTGACCGAGAGATCACGGCTGCGTTGCCATTCATCACGCAGCGGATGGTAGGCAACGCCGATACTCTCGATCACCTGCAGACCGGCCGCACCGAGCGGCGCTGCTATTTCCTCAGGCCGCACCAGCTTGTCGTAGTGGTGGGTACCGCGCGGCAGCCATCCCAAGACATATTCTGCCCCGATGATGGCAAGACCCAG
>NZ_JAKFWN010000023.1:0-26674 GCF_021731865.1 Raskinella chloraquaticus (SeqCode)
AAGAACGGCTCGCCGCTCAAAACAAAAGTCGGCACGCCCCAATGGCCAGCCGCGCGGAGCGCTGCATCATTGTCGGCAAGTATCTGCTCATGGCGCTCGGGCTCGGCGAGGATTGCCGCGTCAAGGCGGACAAGATCGAGCCCGGCGCGCTGTGCGGCTTGGGCCAGATGATCACTCTCGTGCCAGTTATCCGTCCGGCCCTCCCACAGCAGCCGCGACACCTCATCAGCGAAAGCCATGCCGCGGCCTGCCTCAACGGCCGCAATACCAAGCCGGCTGAGGCGCAGCATCAGCGGCTGCTCGGGCGCAATCTCCAGCGTCTCCATATTCTGGATGATCGGATCGGGCACCGGGCGGCGGAATGGCAGGCCGAGATATTCGGCCACGCGGAGGCAGTCGCGCATGAAGTATGGCCGCGACAGCGGGTTCATGGCGCGAAAATAGGCGGGGTTGCGGATCGCGGCGGGATGAACCACGCGCAGCGCGACAGCAACGTCATAATCACGCGCCAGTGACAGCGCCCGTTTGGTAACAAAATAGGAATAGGGGCTGCGAAACGACCAATAGAGATCAAGCTGCAAAGTCATCTTGTTCCTCCCTGCCCCGGCATGCTTAGCATAGCGCCGAACGGAATGAGGAAGCGAGAAGCAAGATGGCAACCAATCGTGTGTATCGGATCGCCGTCATCCCCGGGGATGGCATCGGCAAGGAGGTGGTGCCGGAAGGGGTCCGCATCCTTGAGAAGGCAGCGAAAGCCTTTGGCTTCGAGTTGAAACTCGACTGGTTCGATTTCGCCTCCTGCGATTATTACGCCAGGCACGGGCGCATGATGCCGGAGGACTGGAAAGAGCATATCGGGCGCCACGACGCGATTTTCTTCGGCGCGGTCGGCTGGCCGGCAACCGTGCCTGACCATATCTCGCTGTGGGGTTCGCTTATCCTCTTCCGGCGTGAATTTGATCAATACGTCAATCTGCGCCCGGTGCGCCTGATGCCGGGCGTCAACTCGCCGCTCTCGGGCCGCAAGCCCGGCGATATCGATTTCTATGTGGTGCGCGAGAATACCGAGGGGGAATATTCCTCGATCGGCGGGCGCATGTTCCCTGATACGGCCCGCGAATTCGTGGTGCAGGAAACGGTGATGACGCGCCACGGCGTGGACCGGGTCCTGAAATATGCCTTTGAACTGGCCCAGCGGCGCGGCAAGAAGCATCTGACGTCGGCCACCAAATCAAACGGCATCTCGATCACCATGCCCTATTGGGACGAGCGGGTGGAGGCGATGGCGAAGACCTACCCGGACGTACGCACCGACCGCTTTCACATCGACATTCTGAGCGCCCATTTTGTCCTGCATCCGGACTGGTTCGATGTGGTGGTGGCCTCGAACCTCTTTGGCGACATCCTGTCCGACCTTGGCCCGGCCTGTACGGGGACGATTGGCATCGCGCCTTCCGGCAATATCAACCCCGAGAGGGATTTTCCCTCGACCTTCGAGCCGGTTCATGGTTCCGCCCCAGATATCGCCGGCAAGGGCATCGCCAATCCCGTCGGCCAGATCTGGTCGGCTGCCATGATGCTCGACCATCTGGGCGAGCGCGAGGCGGCGCAGGCGATCGAGGCTGCCATTGAGCGGGTGCTGGCCGATCCGATGCGCCGGACCGGTGATCTTGGCGGCAAAGCTGATACGCTCACCTGCGGCAAGGCGGTGGAGAGCGAGCTGTGAGCGGGCATATCCTTTTCTCGATCGAGGGTGCGGTTGCCACAATCACCATCAACCGCCCGCAAGCGCGCAACGCGTTCACGCTTGATATGTACCGTGAGCTCAAGCAGCGCGTCGACATGGCAAGCGCCGATCATCAGCTGCGCGCGCTCATCCTCACCGGCGCCGGCAACGAGGCGTTCGCAGCCGGGACGGACATCGGCGAATTCCGCTCGTTTGCCTCGCCCGACGATGCGGTTGCCTATGAGGATTTCATCGACGAGGTGCTGGGCAGCATCGAGCGTTGCCGCCTGCCGACGATTGCCGTCATCGCTGGCGCCTGCACGGGCGGCGGGGCAGCGATCGCGGCGCGCTGCGACATGCGGATCGCCGGCGACAATCTGCGCTTCGGCTTTCCCATCGCCCGCACGCTCGGCAATTGCCTGTCAGCTGAAAACCTCGGACAATTGGCGGGCCTCGTCGGGCCGCAGAGGGTCATTGACATGATCTTTACCGCCCGCCTCATCGAAGCGGCGGAAGCCTTGTCGATCGGGCTCGTCAGCGAGGTCATCGCCAAAGAGGATCTGGCCCGGCGCGGCATGGCACTTGCGACGCGCATTGCCGGGCATGCGCCGCTGACGCTTTATGCCACGAAGGAGGGGCTGCGCCGCGTCCGCGTTGGCGAAGGTGTGTCGGACCGCGATCTGGTGCGACTGTGCTATGGCAGCGGCGATTTTCGTGAAGGCATGGACGCTTTTCTTACCAAGCGAGCGGCGCATTGGCAGGGGCGGTGATCAACCCCAAAGGAGTTGATTCTGGAAATCTGCGTCGTCCGGTTCGCTTTGCCACCCTCGGCGGGCGCCAGACTGTGTTGAATATGTGACAGTCGCACTGAAAGCGTACATGCACACATATGTGAACGCCAGACAGGCTGATCAGGGCAAATAGCGCTGATTTCAAGAAATTACGGCTATTTTGCCAGTGACGAGCGAGAACTGATGGAAATCTGACGTTTTGTTGGAGGCTAATTGCGATTTTGTCTCATTCCATCGTGATTTTCGCCAGGAGCACCCCATTGATTTCCCTTAAGGAAGGTTAAAAACCGGTGACTTGTGCGTTGCTGAAATAGTTCCTAGCCTCGTTTTCGGGTCGAGCAATCAACCTAAAAATTGGTTCCTCCGAAGAGGCAGGGAGTGGAAATATGACAAGATTGAGGTCAGACGCGGGTCATTGCTCGCGGACTGTTGAGGCCAGAAAGAAATTGATTTCGCAATGCCGGTCGGCATGGATGGCGAGCGCGGTTGCAGCCGCCATCATCGCCCTGCCCGGCAGTCTGGTGGGTGCCGGCCAGGCGCGTGCGGCAACGACGCAGGAAGAACTGGTCAGGCTGCTCAAAGAGCAAAGCGCGGAGCTGAAGAAGCTCAAGCAGGAAGTTGATGCGCTGAAGAAGCAGCGTTCAGCACCGCAAGTGGCGGCGCCAGCACGCAGTGCCCCGCATGGTGGCCGGACCAGCGATGGTTTTGTATCCAAATCGGAAGGGCCTGACAGCTTCGTTGGCACGCTGCTCGATCGCTTCGTTGAAAGAGGCACGCGTCCAAAGAGCTGGCGTCTGCCGGGAACCGACATTGATCTGAGCGTTAATGGCTTCGCCAAGCTCGATTTTATCTCGCGCCTCAAGGGTGAATTCAACGGCACGCTTGATTCATTGCCAACCAATGCGATCGCCATTGATTCACGCGGTACGGCACCAGCCAACCGCTTTCACGCTCGTGAAAGCCGTATCGGCTTTGTCGCCACCAAACAGACAGATTTCGGGCTGGCCAATGTTCAAATTGAAGGCGATTTCTTCAGCCCCTTCTTTGGATCGCAGTTGGTGTCAAACCGTGATGGGTTCAGCTTGCGTCACGCCAAGGTCGAGATCGGCCCATTACTCGCCGGGCAGTTCTGGGGCACTTTCGCTGATCCCTCAACGATTGCTGAAACCCTCGATTTCCAGGGCACGCCTGGCTACACCTTTATCCGCCAGGCTCAAATCCGTTACACGCACACGTTTTCCAAGGGCGTGACCCTAGCGTTTGCTGCGGAAAATCCTGAGACCAGCATTGTTGTAAATAACAATGTTGCTCCGATCAACGGTATCAACCAGAACGTGACCGTCGTTCAAACCCGCGACAATAACATTCCAGATTTCGTTATTCGCGGGCGTGTGGAAGACTCATGGGGCCATGTTCAGCTTGGCCTTCTGTTGCGCAGTATTTCGGGCGAGAATTTTGCCGGCGGCAATCTTCTTCCCACCCTTTCTATCGGTTCCAATCCGAACATCCCCCCCACCGGTACGGGTCGCGGCAATGGCTTTGGGGTCGCAGGAAGCATCCATGCGAAGTTCAATCTTCCCGGTCTTGGCTCGAAGGAATCGGCACGCACCGATTTCATCGCTTTCCAGTTCCTCTACGGTTCCGGCCTTGGCCGTTATCTGCAGGACTCGGCTGGCGTGAGTGGCGAAGCAACCATCAATCCGATTACCGGGCGGCTTGAATTGCTCACCTCCTATGGTGGTTACGTGACCTTCCAGCACCAGTGGTCCGAGAATCTGCGGTCGAACTTTACCTTCTCGCTCGCCGAGTATGAGAACCCTGCCTACCTCAACCGCAATGCTTATCGCGGAGCGACGTACGCCTCGGGCAACCTCATCTGGACGGTGGTCAAGGATTTCGATCTCGGTGCTGAACTCCAGTATGGTGAGCGCATCAATCAGAGCGGTCGCCGCGGCGACGTGCTGCATGTACAAACCTCGGCGAAGTTCAGCTTCTGAACGATTACTCGTGGTTTGAATTCAACCGGCGGAGGAAACTCCGCCGGTTTTTTTATGTAAGCCATGGCCCAGCGTCGCCTGCACCATCACAGGCCAATTTCGACGATCAGATAACGCCTTTGGCCGTCAAGGCAGCGATTTCCTGGTCGTCCAATCCCAGTTCGCCGGCCAATATGTCGTGGTTGGCGGCTCCCAGCGCCCCGCCCGGAAAGCGGATAGAGCCGGGTGTCTGGGAGAAGCGCGGCATAACGCCTGGCATTGCCAATTTACCGATCCCTTCCACCTCGACCTCAACGATCGCCTGCCTTTCGCGGAAATGCGGGTCGGCGGCGACGTCTGCGGCATCGTAAATCGGCCCGCACGGGACATCGGCTGCAATCAATCGCTCGATCAGCTCCTGGCGCGTCAGCGTTGCGGTCCAGCCACCGATCAGGGCGTCGAGCACCGCCTGATGCTCGCCACGCGCCTCGTGATGGGAAAAGCGAGGATCATCGCCAAGTGCCGGCTGACCCATGGCGGTGGCCAGACGCCTGAACAGCGGATCAGAATTGGCGGCAATGACGAGCCATTTCGTGTCAGCACAGGGGTAGATGTTGGAGGGCGCGAAGCCTGGTGCCGCCAGGCCCGATCGCTCTCTGACCTTGCCGGTCGCGCTCCACTCAGGAATGATGCCTTCACTGATGCCCAGCGCCGCCTCGGTAAGCGCAACATCTATCACCTGCCCCCGCCCTGTCTGATCGCGAACACGAAGCGCGGCAAGGACGCCAAGCGCCGCATAAAGGCCGGCAACGCTGTCGGCCAGCGACAGGCCGGAGCGCGTTGGCGGGCGGTCGGGGTAGCCGCTGATGATCCGCAGGCCCGCCATGGCTTCGGCGACCGCAGCAAAACCGGGGCGCGCCGCATAAGGCCCCGTCTGCCCAAACCCTGACACGCGGGCGATGATCAGCCGCTGATTGTCAGCTTGCAGCAATTCGGGCGCGAGGCCAAAGCCCTCCAGCGTTCCGGGTTTGAAATTCTCGATCAGCACATCGGCGCTGGCGATCACCCGCCGGGCCAGCGCCGCGCCGTCAGCCTGGCGCAGATCGATCGACAAAGAGCGCTTGTTGCGGGCCATGACCGGCCACCACAGCGATTTGCCGTCTTTCCTGGCAACCCCCCAGCGGCGCAGCGGGTCGCCCTGCCCTGGTGCTTCGATCTTGAGAATATCAGCGCCAAGGTCACCCAGAAGCTGGCCGCAGAAAGGACCGGCGATGAAAGCGCCCAGCTCGACGATACGGATGCCATCCAGCGGCGCGCTCAAGCCGTTGGTCGCCGGTGCATGGGGCGGGTCATCGGTCATCGGCCATCATGATCCTGTGTTATTCGCTGATACGGCGCACCCGGCTGATCGTTTTTTTCGTTTTCAGCTGAGCGATGATGGCGTTGAGGTGCTTCAGATCCCAGACCTCGATCTCAATCGCGATATCGGTTGATTCAGGCGAGCGGCGCGACATCTTCAGATTATCGATGTTGCCATCGTTTTCGGCGATCACCTGCGTCACCTGCGCCAGGCTGCCGGGCTCATTGATGGTCGTGAGTTCAAGACGCGCGGGAAAGCGCATGTCCTGATCAGCATCAAGGTTCCACTGCACATCGAGCCAGCGCTCCGGCTGATCCTCGAACGCCTTCAAGGCGGCGGCGTGGATGGGGTAGATGACGATGCCCTCATCAGGCATCAAAATGCCAACGATGCGGTCCCCTGGCAGGGCCCCGCCATTTGGTGAAAAGCGGATCGGCAAATCAGATTTCAGACCGCGTATCGGCAATGCCACGCCGTTTTTGGCTTTACCGCCAGCCAGCCGGAACATGATGCCAGAGCGGGCGCGGCCTAGAATCCAGCCTTCGCTGTCGGCCTTGCGGCGTAGCGGTTGTTTCACCCCCGCCCGCTCGTCGCGCCAGTCCGGGTAGACGGCCTTGATGACGTCGATGTCCTTCATCTCGTTGCGACCGACAGCGGCCAGCACGTCTTCGACGGAGGCGCGTGCCAGCCGCTTCAGCACTGCCTCAAGCTTGTCGTCGGCAAATTCCTTGCCGGCGCGGGCGAAGGCCCCCTGCAAAATCAAGCGGCCGAAGCCCGCATATTGATTGCGCACCGCAGTGCGGGTGGCGCGACGGATCTCGTAGCGCGCCTTGCCGGTGACGGCGATATTTTCCCACGCCGCCGGTGGTACCTGGGCCTTGGAGCGGATGATCTCCACCTCATCGCCATTGCTCAGCTTGCTGGTCAGCGTCGACAGGGAGCCGTTGATCTTGCACCCCACGCATTGATTGCCGACATCGGTATGAACCGCATAGGCAAAGTCGATAGCAGTGGCGCCACGCGGCAGCGGGATGAGGGCGCCCTTGGGGGTGAGGCAGAAAACCTGATCATGGAACAGCTCAAGCTTGGTGTGTTCGAGGAATTCTTCCGGCGATGAGCCCACCGCCAGACGCTCGACCGTTCGACGCAACCATTCATAGGCGCGGCTCTCCGCCGACAGCCTGACATGGCCCTGCTCATCGCGGGCGACAAATGAACCGTCCTTGTAAAGCGCGTGGGCGGCAATGCCGTATTCGGCGATCAGGTTCATGTCCTTCGTGCGGATCTGCATTTCGATCCGCTGGCCACCCGGGCCGATGACGGTGGTATGGATCGAGCGGTAATCATTCGATTTGGGAGTTGAGATGTAATCCTTGATGCGCCCCGGCACGACCGAATATGCGGTGTGCAGGGCGCCGAGCGCGCGATAACAATCCTCTACCGTCTCGACCACCACGCGAAAACCATAGATGTCGGAAAGCTGTTCGAATTCAATCGCCTTGCGTTCCGTCTTGCGATGGATCGAGTATGGCGCCTTCTGACGTCCGCTCACCCGGGCATCGATCGCCTTGTTGCGCAAGGTGGCTTCAATCTCGCGCTCGATGGTCGCCACGAAGTCGCCATTGCCGACCCGCGATACCCCCATATGATCGAGCTTGTGGCGCAGGGCTTCCAAGCGCTCGACGATGAGCTGATGCTTTTCCGGGGACAGTGTTTTGAACGCGAGGTCTTCAAGTTCCTCCCGCATCGCCTGCATGCCCATGCGGCCGGCCAAAGGGGCGTAGATATCGTTGGTTTCCTCAGCGATACGCTGGCGCTTTTCCGGCTTCACATAATGAAGCGTGCGCATGTTGTGCAGGCGGTCCGCCAATTTCACCAGAAGGACGCGGATATCAGAGACGATGGCGAGCAGCAGCTTGCGCAGATTTTCCGCCTGGGCTGCCTCCTTGACCACAAGGTCAAGCTTTTTGAGCTTGGTGAGGCCGGCGACCAGCTCCGCGATGTCATGACCGAACAGACGTTCGACCTCCTCGCGGGTTACGCTCGTATCCTCGATCACATCATGAAGCAGGGCAGCGACGATGGTCGAGGTGTCGACCTTCAGATCCGTCAGGATGGCGGCGACTTCGAGCGGGTGTGTGAAATAGGGATCGCCCGATGCGCGCGTCTGATTGCCATGCGCCTTCATGGCGTAGACATAGGCCTTGTTCAGGATGTTTTCGTCGACATCGGGATTGTAGCGCGTCACCCGTTCCACGAGTTCGAACTGACGCATCATGTGCGTTACTGCCTTTGCCGCCAAATCACAGAAATATTCGTCAGAATGCTATCCGACAAGGCAAGGCTGCAAGGAAAACTTACAGCACTGCATCACTATTGCGCATTGCGTTCACATAGCGATTTTTTGAACCAAATCTGAGAATGACCCGGTGGATAATCTGGCAGTTCGCCAAATATTTCATAGCCGCGAGCGATGTAAAACGCGGGCGCCTGGAACGAATAAGTATAAAGACGCGCCTGGGAACAGCCACGTTTGCGGGCTTCCGTTTCCGCCATGTCGAGAATGTGCGAGCCTGCCCCGCCGATCGACCTGATTTCTTCGGGAAGCCAGAAACAATCGAGGTAAAGTGCACCCCAATTGGTGTATCCCGTGACACCGCCGAGCGTCCTGCCCGTCTCGTTGCGCACGAAGATGCATAAAGGACGCTTGTCGTAGGCAAGCGAGCCCTTTTCATTGAACAATATGAGATTTTCCTCGACGAGGCTGATGTCAGCGCGGTCGGGGGCGTCCGTCAGATCGAAGGTGACACCGGGAAAATGTTCCGGCGAGAGCGGATTATTCGCGCTCATCATCATCGCTGGAGGAGGCTTCGGGTGCCACCAGATTTTCCAGACCGCGCAGCAGATCTTCCTCGCTCATGCGATCAAAAGCGATATCGGGATCATCACCCTTGCTGCCACCAGCAAGCAGCGGCACGATTTCGGGTTCCGGCTCATCGACTTCAACGTATTTTTGCAACGAATGAATCAACTCTTCGCGCAAATCGGTCGGGCGCAGATGTTCATCGGCGATCTCGCGCAAGGCAACCACCGGATTCTTGTCATTGTCGCGGTCGACCAGCAAAGCCGAGCCCGATGCCAGGGTACGGGCGCGATGGGCCGCCAAAAGCACCAGCTCAAAGCGGTTTTCGACCTTGTCGATGCAATCTTCGACAGTAACGCGCGCCATGGGAGGCCTTCCTTGCGATGAATGTGCGGGGACAAGCTGTGTCCTACTCTGGACACGCGGTTAATGCAAGGTGCTTGAAAAACATTGCGGTTAGAAAAAATTCATTAATCGACTCAAAGCGGTGGCTCGATCTATTTGTCCCATGATGATGAGCCTCGCGCCGTCGACGCGTGATGACGGGAAATTCATCGCCCCAATGAGTGCCAATCCGTGCGCGTGATGATATCTAGGGTCGATCTATTTCTATTCAGACTCATTTCGCAGGAGCACGCATAATGATAAAATTCTATCCCAATGAACGTATCGCCGTCTTTATTGATGGTGCAAATCTGTACGCAACCGCCAAGGCGCTGGGTTTTGATATCGATTATAAGAAACTCTTGACAAAATTTTCAAATAATTACCATCTTATTCGAGCAAATTACTACACGGCGATCGCAGAAAGTGAAGAATATTCATCAATCCGTCCATTGATCGATTGGCTTGACTATAACGGTTTTACGATCGTCACAAAGCCGATCAAGGAATTTTATGATTCCATGGGCCGTCGCAAGGTCAAAGGCTCGATGGACATCGAATTGGCGATCGATGCCATGGCGATGGCTGATCATATCGACCATATGGTGTTGTTTTCAGGCGATGGTGACTTCAAACGCCTGGCGGAGGCGATGCAACGCAAGGGCAAGCGGGTCACTGTGATCTCAACCATTTCGACGCATCCGCCCATGGTCGCTGATGAATTACGCCGCCAGGCGGACCAGTTTGTCGATCTGACCGAGCTGGCGGGAGAAATTTGCCGGCCGGCGAGTGATCGCGCGCCGGTCGACCGCATGGTGCGCGAGAGCGCGCAGCGCCGGGAAACACGCGCAGCAATCAACGCCGATGTTGATGGCGATATCTGACGGTTCGCGCGGATTTTGGAGATGACACATCGAGATGAGCCGGCCAGGGATTGTGCGCTATGTCCCCGGCTCACCACCTTCCGCAACGCCAATATTGATAATGAACCAGGCTGGCATAATGCGCCGGTGGCGAGCTTCGGGCCACAAAATGCGCGCCTGCTGATCGTTGGCCTGGCGCCGGGCCTGCGCGGCGCCAACCGCACGGGCCGTCCCTTCACCGGCGATTATGCAGGCGATCTGCTCTATGCGACGCTTGCCAAGTTCGGATTTTCCGCGGGACATTTCCGCGCCGATCCGCAGGACGGGTTGGCGCTCGTCGATGCCCGTATCACCAATGCCGTGCGGTGCGTGCCGCCAGCCAATAAACCCCTGCCGGAAGAGATTACGACCTGCCGGAGCTTTCTCAGCGCCACGCTGACAGCGATGCCGCGGCTGACATCGCTGCTGGCGCTCGGACGCATTGCGCATGAGAGTGTGCTGAAGGCGGTCGGCGCCCCTGCCCGGCTCCATCCCTTCGCCCATAACGCAAGACACCGGCTCGGCAGTTTCACCCTTTATGACAGCTATCACTGCTCGCGCTACAACACCAATACCGGTCGGCTGACGGCGCCCATGTTTGAAGCGGTCTTTGCTGCCATCCGTCGCGATCTGGCGGCTTAAGCGCGAGCGCGCCAGCCCATCCACATCAGCACCGACAAGGCGTAGATAACGGGTATCAGAAAAAGCAGCACCAGCCCGAGCGTCAGATGATCGCGGCTCGAACAGATATATAGGGCCAGCATGCCGCCGATAAAGCCGATCAGCATGAAAAGGCTTTGAATCATGGCACTGGCGACCAGCCCGCCTCCCAGACGGCGATGCATCAGCAGCATGAAGCTGAAATAGGTTGTTGGAAACAGCAAGGCACTGCCTGTCGCAACCGGGCCAATCCAGTCCGACAGCGAGACAATCGTCACCACAATCGTCGCCACCAGACAGGCACGCACGGGTACATCATACCAGCGTCGCGCCACCGTCTGATGCGGTGGCCCGCGTCGCCACGACCAGGTCGCCCATAAGATGACAGGATAGGTGATGGCCAAGGCGAGAGCGGCTGCAAAAAGCGTGGGTGGCAACAGATGCAGCAGAAGCGTGACGGCCAGCCAGACAACGCCACCCACCGCCAAGGCCGGCACCACATCCATGCCGCGACGCGCGAAGGCGGCGTAAATCACAACCAACACCGCTGTCGAGATATTCACTGGAAGTCCGGCGAGACTGGCGCTCGCCAGAAACGCCGCATCATGCTGAAGGGCGAGCAGGAGGTAGCCTGGGCCGGCGGACACCGGCAGCGCCAGGATCATGGCGGCGATGGCCGGCCGGGTCCGCTCGGCAATGGTGGACGCCAGGACAACGGTGCCGGCAGTCGCGATGGCCTTGAGAGCAAGCGCCAGCCCGGCGACCATGCGACGTTATCCCGGGTCAAGCGCTAAAGGGCGGGACGGCTGAAATAGGCCAGCACGTCGGCAGCGTTCCGGTCGGGCGGGAACACCGGGTAAAAAACCTTGTCGACACGGCCCTCGACCAGCACGAGCGCCAAGCGTTTCAGCAGGGTCATCCCGGCAACCTCCATCGTCGGCAGACGCCAGGCACGGGCCAGGGTCAGCGCTTCGTCCGAGAGAACCGGAAAGGGAACATGCAGGCGCTCGACCATCTCGCGCTGATAGGCCGCACTTTGGGTCGATAATCCAAACACCCTGGCGCCAAGGTTTGAGAAGTCGTTATTGAGATCACGGAAAGCGCAGGTTTGCGGCGTGCAGCCGCGAGCGCCGGGGATCATATCCCAATCATCGGTCAGGCCGATTTTGCCAGGCTCACCGGTGCGTGGATAAGCGAAGACGACGACTTTGCCGCCAACACGCGACAGATCGATGCTGGTGCCATTGGTTGCGGCCAGAGCAATGGACGGCGCCATGCTGCCGGCAAGATGGCCGGCAAGCCCGTCATCCTCGGGCGCAGGAATTTTCGACCAGTCGACCTCAAGAAGATTCTTTTGTTGCGCCACGTCCTACCCCTTGTCGCGCATGAGGCGCGCTTTGTCGCGTTGCCAGTCTCTTGCCTTTTCGGTGTCACGCTTGTCGTGCAGTTTCTTGCCGCGCGCCAGTGCCACCTCGACCTTCGCCCGCCCGCGCGGGTTGAAGTAGAGCTTGAGCGGCACGATGGTCATGCCTTCACGCTCAACGGCTTGCGCCAGCTTGTCGATCTGGCGCCGCGACAGCAGAAGTTTGCGCGGTCGCCGTCGTTCATGATTGAACTGATGCGCCTTGTCGTATTCGGGAATGTCGGCATTGACGAGCCACAGCTCGCCCGCCTTTGGCGAGGCATACGACTCGGCGATGGTGATTTTGCCGCCACGCAATGATTTGACTTCAGTGCCGGAAAGCATGATGCCGGCCTCGAAGGTTTCGCTGATCTCGAAATTAAATCGTGCCTTGCGATTTTCCGCGATCAGGCGTTGCGCAGCGCGCCGTTCCTCGGCGCTTGCCATGGGCGTTCCTTCAGTTGATGAGGCCGGCGGCAACCATGGCAGATTTTACCGCTTCGCGCGCCATCGGCGAGGCGGCAACGAGCGGCAACCTCACCGCATCGCTGCTCTTGCCGAGGAGGGAGGCGCCGTATTTAACCGGCGCCGGGCTTGATTCGATGAACAACGCCTTGTGGAGCGGCATGAGGCGATCCTGAAGCGCAAGAGCCTTCACGTGGTCGCCCGCAAGGCTTGCCGCCTGGAATTCAGCGCACAGGCGCGGCGCGATGTTCGATGTCACCGAGATGCAGCCATGGCCGCCATGAGCGTTGAACCCGAGCGCGGTGCCGTCCTCGGCCGAGAACTGCACAAAATCCGCCCCGCAGGCCAGCCGCTGCTCGGTCACCCGCGCCATGTTGGAGGTTGCATCCTTCACGCCGGCGATATTCTTCAACCGGGAAAGGCGCGCCATGGTCTCAACCGACATGTCGACAGCCGAGCGGCCGGGTATGTTGTAGATATAGATCGGGATACCAACGGCATCGTTGATCGTCTTATAGTGTTGATAGAGGCCTTCCTGGGTCGGGCGATTATAGTAGGGCACGACGACAAGAAGCGCGTCGGCACCTGCCTTCTCGGCATGGCGGGCAAAGTCGACCGCCTCATCCGTCGAGTTTGAGCCAGCACCCGCCATCACCGGCACGCGGCCCCTGGCCACGCCGATTGCCAGTTCAACGACGCGCTTGTGCTCGTCATGCGACAGGGTCGGGCTTTCGCCGGTGGTGCCGACAGGAACCAGCCCGTTCGTCCCCTCGCTGATCTGCCAGTCGCAGAAGCTCTCGAAGGCTTTCTCATCGATCCCGCCATTCCTGAACGGCGTGATGAGGGCTGTGAAGGAGCCGCGAAAGCGCATGGAACCGAACCTTGTGTACTGTGAATGAAGCCGGACAGCGACCATAAGCGAAAACATGTCGATCCCGCAACAATAAGGCAGATCGCAAAATTTACCGCCGCAGCGCAGCCTTATTCAGGTGACAAACGGATTTTCAACCAAGCCTTAAGCATTTTAGCAACCCTTAGGCCTTTATTGTTGCGTTTGAGGTTCGCCACAGAGGCGGTAGAGGTGAGCATGGTCTGTCGTAGCGCTCTTTCGCTGGTGTTTTCCATCCGCTGGTACGGCATTGCGATATTGGCAGTGACGAGCGGATTGGCGGCGACCTATCCCGCGCGGTCCCAGGCCCAGGTGACGGGCAGCATACCGAGCCCCGGTGCGGCGCTGGGCTCATCGGGCGATCTGTCGTTGTTACGCGAAGCGATTTCCCGCGCCGAGGCCGGCGATGGGGCAGCTGCGAGTGCCAAGGCAGAGCGGCTGGCGGACCCGGTCGCGCGCACATTGGTCGAATGGTTCATCCTGCGCTCAGGGACTGACGGCATCAGCGCCAACCGCGTCAGCCGCTTCCTGGCGGCAAACCCCGGATGGCCGGCCGAGAAGACGCTGCGAGCGCGCGCCGAGGCGGCGCTTCTGAGCGAGCAGAACAGCCCCGACGATATCATCGCCTTCTTCCGCAATGGGGAGCCGCGCACCGGACCTGGCCGGGTCGTGCTGGCAGACGCGTTGCGCCAGCGCGGGCAAAACGACAAGGCGCAAGCGCTGGTGCGCGAAGCCTGGCGCAATAATGCCATTTCATCCGCGCTCGAGCGCTTTGTGCGCGAGCGCATGCCCGGTGTTGTGACGCGGGCTGACGACAAGGCGCGGATGAACCGCCTCTTTTATCAGGAGGACGCCGGCGACGGGCTGGCGATTGGCGAGCGGCTGGGCGGAGGTGATCTGGCGCTGGCGCGTGCGCGCGCAGCCGTCATCCGCAAGGCGCCCAATGCGCCGGCGCTTCTCGATGCCGTTCCGGCCGAATTGCATCGCGATCCCGCCTATCTTTTTGCGCGCGCCCAATGGCTGCGCCGTCAGGACAAGCCGCGCGAGGCGGCGCAGTTTCTTCACACAGCACCGCGCGATCCGCGCCTGCTGATCGATGCGGAAGAATGGTGGATCGAGCGGCGCATCATCGCCCGCAAGCTGCTGGATGAGGGCGAGCCGCGCGAGGCCTACCGGGTGGCCGCCGGGCATGGTTCGCGCAAGGACACGGATATCATCGAAGCTGAATTTCACGCTGGCTGGATCGCGCTGCGCTATCTCAAAGACGCGGCGACGGCAGATCGTCATTTCGCCATGATGCAGAAGGAAGCGAGCCGCAAGATTTCAGTTGCGCGTGCCCATTACTGGCGGGCCCGCGCCAAGGAAGCGCTGGGCGATGAGGGCGCGGCGCGGCAGCATTACGAGGTTGCGGCCCGCCACGCAACGACCTTCTACGGGCAACTCGCGATGGCCAAACTCGGGCGCCAGACCCTTCAGCTCGTCAATACACCTCAGGCCGATGAGGGCAAGCGGGCGCAATTCAATCGGCGCCCCACGGTGCGTGCGATCCGCCTGCTGGCGGCGGCGGGTCTTGTTGACAAGGCGCGCCCCTTCTTTGTCGACGCTGGCGATGAGTGGACGGATGCGGCCGAGCTTGGCCTGCTCGCCAGGCTTGCGGGCGAACTGGGACAGGTCAAATTCCAGCTTGCGGTTGGCAAGCAGGCGGTTCAGCGCGACATGCCGCTTGATACCTATGCCTACCCGACCAACGGGGTTCCTCAAAGTCCGGCGCTCGGCCCCAAGGTGGAGCGGGCGGTGGTGCTTGGCCTGTCGCGTCAGGAATCGACCTTCGATCCGAAGATCCGCTCTTCCGCCGGTGCTGTCGGTCTCATGCAGATGCTGCCCGCGAGCGCAGCGCAAACAGCCCGCAAATACGGTGTTGGCTGGAAGCCTGGCCAGATTACCGACCCTGTCTATAACTCTCAGCTCGGCACGGCCTATCTCGGTGATGACATCGCCAGTTTCAACGGTTCCTATATCCTCGCCTTTGCCGCCTATAATGCCGGGCGGCGGCGCGCCAATGAGTGGATCGCCAAATATGGCGATCCACGCGATCCGTCGGTTGATGCGATCGACTGGATCGAACGCATTCCCTTCAGTGAAACGCGAAACTACGTCATGCGGGTGATGGAGAATGTGCAGGTCTACCGGGCCCGCCTCGGCCAGCCACGCCTGCTGATCGACAGCGATCTGAAGCGCAATGGTGGTGTTGCAACCGCTCAGACGGAATGAAGCGACAACACCGCGGACGGGGTATCATGGGGGTTAGCCGCGTGCGGGATTTGCCAGCATGGCGTTGCCTCGTCGGCCAGCGCCCTGCCCGTTCACATCATCCCATCCCCATCATATCGCCCGAGATGGCGTTGACAGACGGAGCAGCGATGGCGCGGCGAAACGGGTGATCGTCGCGCGAATGCTACACCGAGAGCGCGAAAAAAAATGGCCCGGCAATGCCGGGCCATTTATCGTTGAACATAGAGCTCTGGTTCAGAACGCGCGCTGGATACGCAGTGCGCCGCCGGCATTACTATCCTTGGCCGACCCCAGTGCGCCAACGCCCAAGGCTGCCGCACCTGTGGCGCCGCCAGCAAAGAAGCCATAGGTCGCCTCTTGGTAGAACAGCTCAAGGCTCACATCAAAGTTGCGAACTGGAGACCAGGAAAGCTGGGTATTGATACCCCAGCCATCACGCAGCAGCGCAACATTCGAGCCAAAATTCGCGCCGGGGCGTCCACCAAGGCTGAAATAGCTACCCGCGATGACCGAACGGAGCGCTGGTGTCCAGAAATGGTTGAACGCGCCGAAAAGCGAGAAGCCGGTAATAGTCGAAAGCGTATTGTCGTTGGTTCCGCCACCGTTAGCAAAGTAGCTGCGGTTGAGGTTGACGTGACCGAGATAATTGGTCGCTCCCTCGGCGTAGGTTGCTTTGACCAGGAAGAAATCACCCTTGGCGAGCGTCGGCAAATTGACGTTGATACCACCGGTTACCGCCCAGCCCACGCGGTTGGCAGTACAGACGGCACCAAGAGCCACCGCTGAGTTACAAGTCGTATTGGCGAAGCGGTTTTGAGTGACGGCAGCGGCGATCTGTGCCGTACCCCAACTTTGAGCAAGGCGAATATTGCCGACGAGATCAGGCAACTGAATCGAACGACGCACCCAGGTGTCGCCGCCACCGATAATCAGCTGTGCGTTGCTGCCGCCAATGCTTCCGTTCTTCGATCCGGCTTCTTCCGCCGAGATGGTTGCTGACCAGCCATTACCCAGAGAAGCGGTATAAGCCAGAACAGGATCGCGCTGTGTACGGCTGCCGATGTAGTTAAATGAGCCGCTCGGGTAATTGTCGAAATTGAAGAAGGAATCCGTCACGCCGGCCGTGATCGGGCCAAACTGAACGAAGCCGTAACGGACCTGCAAGGGAGTGCCGTTGCGCGCAGAGTTGTTCGTGTCAGACGCAAACTCGAAGAAGGAGCGGAGGATACCAAACTGCGTCTTGGTGCGGGCATCAAAGCGCAGAACGGAACGAATGCCGCTTACATACTGATCGTTGGCCTCGGCGTTGCCGAAGATCACAGTGTTAGCGCCACGACCCGTCGCCTGCGTTGTGCCGTAAAAACTGTAATTTGCCGCGTTTGCTGCCGCTGTCCCGGCCGTGCTGAACGCCTGGGCACCCGTTCCACCGCCAACGGCAACGCCGTTTGCCGTCAAGCCGGTGTTAAGGTTCGTCGGGTTCAGAAGAGTAGGCGTTATGATTTCCGCCGCACCACCGTTACGACCGACGGTGATAACGTTGCTCGTGTTCTGGCCCTGATAGAAAAAATACGCGCGCACATAACCCGAGACGCGCAGGCAGGTATCATTGCTGCCCGGAATGAAGAAGTATCCGGCGCCATAGGCGTCACAGATTTTCACGTACTCGACTGGCTCGGCTGCGGCCAGATCGGCAGCCCGCACAGCGGCGGTGCCTGACAGAAGCGAACTGGCCAAAGCCGCCAATCCAAATAATTTCCAGTTACTCATCAAGTCCCCCTATCGCCACTCGCGGCGTTTTGACCGAGCGTATGTCCCTCATTCATATGACCGATAGATGACTGCCCGATAGAGGACCTGGGGCAATTTCGATCGTCGCCACACGAACAATTACCAACCGGATATCACAGCGAACCGAGATCGGCTAGCCAAGCATTCGAATGAGTGAATTTTACGGTTTTCAATTTCCCTTACGGAACTTAAAAATGTAAATTATTTCCCTTACGGAACTTAAAAATGTAAATTATAGTATTATAAATTATCTTGTTAATATTCTGACATAATTCGATTATGTGAATGGATACACTTCATTTTTTTAAAATATAAATTAGGTAATACATATATTTTTTTATAATTTATAAATATGTACAATTGCGTTACATATATTTGACTATAATTTACTTATAAAAAAATTGAATATTTTTTGTGCATTTGAAAAATGAACGGGCGCCGCCGCGTGCTGACAAAACTTGCTTCTGTCATGACATTTTCGTGTTTATCGCCAGAGTAAAAACGATCTAAAAATGTTGCAGAAAAACCACAAAAAACGAGACAAAATCGCCGGGCAAAACGCTATGGCGGCGCCAGCTGCTGCCAGCCATCGGCACTCATGCAGATGGCGTTTACAGGGAATCGGGATTGGCTCTTGTCCGGGTGATTTTGTATGCCGTTATCGGAAAACCCAGACCTCGTTTTCCGCAGCATGCCCGACGCCGAATCGTGTCGGCAATCGGCTACCTCTGACGTGGCCAGACCTGATTGACGAGGGGTTTCAGGAACTCGTCGGGACCTTGCCAGCTTTCACACGCTTGGAAAATTCCGTGTCGCCGCCGGATGCGAGCTGTTTGGCCTGGCTTATCCATTTTTCGCGCTGAATGCGGCCGGGAAACGACAAATGGCTGTTGACCCATTTGGCGTGCGCGGGTGTCCATGCGCCGATTTGTGAAAAATGGAAAATACCAAGCTCGTTCAGCTTGCCCTCATTGACACGGCCAATGCCGCTGATGCGTTTGAGATCGTCTTTCTTGCCGCTATCCGGCATCGGCAAGCCCGGCGGGCGGGCAGCGATAATTGATTCATCGGTGTCATCGAACTCATCGCCAGCATCAGCGCTGTCCGGCGCCGGCGGCGGCTTCATGATCGCCGCTGGTGCTGGCGTGGGCGCCATGGCCGCTGGCGTCGGGGAGGCCGGTGGCGCGACTGCAGACGTCGCTTTCCCTTGCCCCATTTCGCCCGCCATCTCTGTGCCGGGGTTGGAAAACAACACAGGTGCGGTTGGAAACGGCGTGGCGCCTGATGGCGGCGGCATGCTTGCAGCGGGCGCGGGTTTCGCAGCCATCCCGGTGGCAACGCCGACAGGGCCGGGCGTTGTCGCCATTTCCGGCGTGGCAGCCATCACCGCAGCTGCCATCGGCTTTGCGGCTGGCATGGGCATGGGCGCAGCGAGTGGCGCAGCGGCGGTGGCGGATGTCCCGAGCACCATGCCCAGCAGCCAGGCAATGAGGCAGCCGACAATATAGGCCAGGACCAGCAGCATCCAGATGTCCCACCACAGGCCGGCCTTGCCGCGCATCACCTGCGTATAGGCCACCAAACCACCAGCGATGAGGATTGCTGTGCCTGTCCCGATCACGGAACGATGCAATTCGCGCGATGAGAGGGCGGCCCACCAGCCAAATGCCATGCCCAAAACCAGAGCAAGCACCACATAGAGCCATAACTGACCAAACAGATAGACCATCGCTTACCTCACTTGCCCTGACCTCAATTGGCTGGCCGCCAGTCTTTCAGTAGAGCCGGAACTCGATGCGCCGGTTCTGTGCCCGGCCGTCAGCCGTATCGTTGGGTGCAATCGGTCGGGTATCGCCGAAGCCGGCTGCGGTCAGCCGCTCAGGCGCAATGCCGGCATCAATCAGCCATTCGACGACCGCCAGCGCCCGCGCCTCGCTCAATTCCCGGTTTTCATCAGGATCGCCCTGATTATCGGTATGGCCGGAAATCTCCAGCCTGGCCTCGGTGCAGCGCATCAGGCTGTCAGCAACTGCCTTGAGGCGCGCTTCCGATGAGCGCGACAGATCAGCAATGCCGGTAGCGAAATTGATGACGCCTGAGCGAATGGTCGCATCAAGATCGCTTTGGCAGCGATGCGGCGGTGGCGGGGGAGCCGGCTGAGGCGCGGTCAGCATCGCGGTTATCTTAAGGGCGTCGCTAGCGAGAGCCGCAATGCCCGCCATGATTTCATCGCGGATGGCAGGCGAAGGCGCGTGGCCGCTCAGGCTTATGCCAGAGGCATTCAGCGTCAGCCTGCCATGTTCGAGGCGGGCCAGAAAATCCAGGCCCTTTTCAATTTTGTCAGCCATCAATGCCGGTATATCGCCACCCGTCGTGGTTTCATCGACGATCGTTCCGCTGCCAAATAGCCGGCCGGCCGCCTGCTTGAGAGCAGGTGTGGCGATACCGGTGATGACAAGCTGGCCGGGCGTGCGTACCGCCTCCCACGCCAATGGCACCACGACGGGAAGCGGCGGCGGCGCAATCGCAACCGGCGGCGCCGGCAGCACGGGTAGTGGCGGCGGCACGGGTGGCGGCGGCGCTACGATCTGCGGCGGCGGCACGGCAGGAAATACCGGTTCCGCAGCATCAGCAGGGGGCGGAAAGAGATTATCGACCGGTGGTGTTTCGGGAATCGTCAGCGCCACCCGCCCGAGAGACAATCCCGGCGGGAGTTTAGCGAGAGCGGCGAGGATCTGCTCGCGCTCAAAGACGCCAGGTGCGAGGCCAGCCAGGCTCACCACCCCATCGCTGATCGACAACGTGCCATCGCGCAAGCGCATTAACTGGGTGAGTAATGTGGATCGATTATCAGCCCACGCGGCGTCGAGCGCCGCCGGGCTGGCGAATTGCAACGCCTGCGTCACGGATATCGTAGCGAAACGGTTGCGCATATCAGCCAGCAGGCTGTCACGGGCGGCAAATGACGGCACAAGACCGGCGAGCGTGAGAGACTGGCCCTCCTTGCGGGCAGAAAACACATAAGGTGTGACAGTAGGCGGCGATATCGCGACGCTCGTCAGCGTGACACCGGCTGGCAATTTCGTCAGCACATCCTGAAGCCCGGCGAAGGCTGCGGGCGATGCGGCAACACCTTCGATCGTCAGCGCCTTATCACTGGCACTGACAGAGCCCGCAGAAAGATTTGCAATCACATCCTCGGCGAAGTTCTGCATGGCGCCGAGATTATCCGGCGCGCCAGCGGCCAGACGTGTTGTATCTGCCACTTTGAGGGTCGGGAAATAGGTGGAAAAAAGGCTAGAGAAAGCCAACCGGTTCGCTTCTGAGGGGATTGACCCGGACAACGACAGATCGTTCGCCTGCCGCCCGAGTTTCCATTCATAAGGCGATTGGCGGGCGAGGATGCCGGTGGCGACGTCGATGCGGCGCACGCCTGGCAGTGCATCGACCGCCTTGACCAGAGCGTCGCGCGCCTCGGCGCTGGGCGCGTTACCGGTCAGGCGCACATCACGGCCAATAACGGCCGTGCTTGCCCATCCATCGCCGGCCGACGATGCAATCTTCTGTGATCTCATCGCAATATCCGCCGACAAGCGATCACCATCACGAACGAAAGCGAGCCCACCCACGCCGGTAACAACGGCCAAGCCGACAATGACGCGCAACAATGCCTGCACGGTGTCTCTCCTTCGTCGGCGCCTCAATTGCGGCACCCGTTATGAAATACGATCAAGGGCAGGATGAGCTGTCAAGCGCAATGCAGCCAGCGCGATGATGATGACAATGATGTGAGCGCAAAAGAAAAGTCCCGGCGGTTGCCCGCCGGGACTGATCAGAGTTGTGATCTTAAAGCGAGATCAGAACGAGCGCTGGACGCGGAAGAAGCCGCCCCAGCCATTGTCGTTCACGCTGCCGATGACGCGGTTGCCGAGAACGGCGCCGTTACCGAAGGCGTTGAAGCTTGCGTCCTGATAGAACACCTCGACACCGACATCGAAGCCGCGGACCGGAGTCCAGAACAGCTGACCGGCAATCTGCCAGGCTTCACGCAGGTTAACCGTGTTCGCGCCAAAATTGGTGGCAGGATTGCGACCAAGGCGCGTATAGCTTCCGATGATCGAGGCGCGGATCGCCGGGGTGAAGAAGTGGTTGAATTCACCCACAGCTGCCCAACCGGTGCGCGCCGTCACGGTGCCGACACCATTCGCATTGCCGAAATAGCTCTGCGAGTTGACGTTGCCAAGGTAGCTCAGTGCACCCTCGGCGTAGGTGCCGTGGATGAGGAACGTATCACCCTTGGCAATCGCCGGCAGGTTGATCTGCACACCGCCGCTCACAGCCCAGCCAACCCGATTGGCCGTGCAAGTTGCGCCGAACGCGAAGGGAGCCGTACAGGCCGTGTTGGCGAAGCGATACTGGGCAATCGCGCCGCTGATCTGGGCAGTACCCCAGCTCTGGGCAACGCGAATGTTGGCAATACCGTCAGGAAGCTGGACCGAACGACGGACCCAGGCACCCGAATTCACCAGGTTGGAGGTTGAACCGCCAATACCACCGGTGACGCCCGATTCCTCAGCCGACAGGGTGACCGACACGCCATTGCCGAGCGAGGCGGTGTAAGCCAGGACCGGAAGACGCTGCGAGCGGTCGCCGAGAGGCGACAGGAAGGCGTTCGTCGTTTCGAAGTTGAAGAACGAATCCGTGATACCGGCCGTCAGCGGGCCGAACTGCACGAAACCGTAGCGAACCTGTAGCGGCGTGCCGTTGCGGGCAGCGTTGCTGGAGGCGGCCGCGAATTCGAAGAACGAGCGGAGCAGGCCCCATTCGGTCTTGGTGCGGGCATCAAAGCGCAGGAGGGCGCGGATACCGGAGACATACTGGTCGCTGGTTTCTGCATTACCGAAGAGAACGTAATTGGCACCAAGACCATTCAGGCGGGCGGTGGCGGCGGCGTTACCGCCGGCAGCTGCCTGCAGCGCGATGTCGTTACCAACGGCGCCGTAATTGCCGTAGGTGATGGCGTTGTTGGTTGCATTGCCAACAATGCCCCCAGTTCCCAGAACGCCGCCCGCATTGACGATCACCGGGTTGACGATGTCGCCAGCGCCGTTACCGAAACCGGTCGAGCTCTGGTTCTGGTTGCGGCCCTGATAGGCGAAATAGGCGCGCACATAACCCGAAATACGAAGGCAGGTGTCGCTGCTGCCCGGGATGAAGAAATAGCCGGCGCCGTAGGCGTCGCAAATCTTCACATATTCTACTGGCTCAGCTGCTGCGAGATCCGCTGCCTGGGCCGAAAAGGACCCAGCGAACAGTGCCGCAGTACCGAGAAGAAGGCTCTTGACCATCTTCATTGAATGACCTCCAAAAATAGCTTCGGAACAGGTTCGGTGCCAGGCGTTCAACACGCGCAGGCACCTATCCCCACTCCCTGATAAAACGTCCGCTTTGATGTACCGGTGATCAATGCACAGCGAGTGTGTCTTGAGCACGGATTTCCCAAAGCAGACATGGGAAGCGACTTCCCAAGGCGGCCGTCGCTGCATTCACCATATGAATTGCGCCGCTCAACGCAATCGCTACTTGTCCTAACGGACTGTCACCGCGTCACTTGCGCGGTCAGTGTTGCTTGGAAACAACGATTTCGGGTCCATCGAGGCCGGTTGACGTTGATCGTTAATTTTTACTTACCAATTTGAAATAAAAAGACAAACTTGCGCGTAGAAGAAATTTCTTTAAAAATAACCGCCATTTCGCCCTCCTTGCGGGGCGTCGCGAAACGGCGGGGGCAGAACATCACTCGATATCCAACGGCTGAAAAACGCGTGGGTATCAGCATTATTGCCCATTCGATGAGCATACCGATTCTATCCCGATGATACGGGGCAGCTCGGCCCTATGCGGCTCGCCGCTCCTGACGCGAGCGCCCAGCGCCCGAAAAATCAGCGTCTATGTCGCCTTACGCGCTCATGCCGTGCATGTCGTGATGCGTCCAGACCGCCAGATGCTCCGCCGCCAAGGCAACGCCTCGGCGCTGTCGATATAAAAAATCCCGGCGGTTGCCCGCCGGGACTGATCAGAGTTGTGATCTTAAAGCGAGATCAGAACGAGCGCTGGACGCGGAAGAAGCCACCCCAGCCAGCGTCGTTGACGCTGCCGATGACGCGGTTGCCGAGAGCAGCGCCACCGCCGAAGGCATTGAAGCTGAGGTCCTGATAGAACAACTCAACACCGACGTCGAAGCCGCGAACCGGCGTCCAGAACAGCTGACCGGCAATCTGCCAGGCTTCACGCAGGTTAACCGTGCTCGCGCCGAAATTTGCACCGCCCGGATTGCGCCCAAGGCGGGTGTAGCTGCCGACGATGGAAGAGCGGATGGCTGGTGTGAAGAAGTGGTTGAATTCACCCAGAACCGCAAAGCCTGTACGCGCAGTGACCGTACCAGACGCGTTGGAATTGCCGAAATAGCTCTGCGTGGTCACGTTGCCAAGATAGTGCAGGGCACCTTCAGAATAGCTGGCGCGGACGACGAACGTATCACCCTTGGCGATTGCCGGAAGGTTGATCTGTACGCCCGTGGCGATAGCCCAACCGACTTTGTTGGCCGTGCAAGTTGCGCCGAGGGCGAAAGTCGCCGTACAGGCCGTGTTGGCGAAGCGGAACTGGCCTACCGCACCACTGATCTGCGCTGTACCCCAGCTCTGGGCAACGCGAATGTTGGCGACGCCGTCAGGCAATTGCACTGCACGACGCTGCCAGTTGCCGGCATTGATCAACAGGCCCGTCGTTGTGCTACCGATCGGAAGAGCAGCGAAGGCAATGCTCGAATCGTCGGCCGCCAGGGTGACGGAAACGCCATTGCCGAGCGATGCTGTGTAGGCCAGCGTCGGAACACGGCGCGTCTGATCGCCAAACGCAGACAAGAAGAGGTTTGTCGCCGTCGTGTTGAAGAATGATTCCGTCACACCGGCGGTGATCGGACCAAACTGAACGAAGCCGAAGCGAACCTGCACGGGGGTGCCGTTACGGGCAGCGTTGCTGGTTGCAGCCGCGAATTCGAAGAAGGAGCGGAGCACACCCCATTCGGTCTTGGTGCGGGCATCAAAGCGCAGGAGTGCACGGATACCGGAGACGTATTGATCGCTGGTTTCTGCATTGGCGCGGAGAATGTAATTCGGCCCCAGAGCGTTCAGCCGGGCGGTGGCGGCGGCGTTACCACCGGCAGCGGCCTGCAGAGCGATATCGTTACCGATGGCGCCGTAATTGTTGTAATTCACCAGATTGAGATTATTGCTCGTGTTCGTTCCCACGGCCGTTACGCCGGGAACATTGGCAACAATACCAGCGGCACCTAAAACACCACCGGCATTCACAATCACCGGATTGATGGTTGAGGTCGCCGCGCTATCGATCTGGGTGCTGCTGTTACTCTGGTTGCGGCCCTGATAGGCAACAAAGGAGCGCACATATCCCGAGATGCGCAGGCAGGTGTCTGAGCTGCCGGGAATAAAGAAATAGCCGGCGCCGTAGGCGTCGCAGATCTTCACATATTCAACCGGCTCAGCGGCGGCGAGGTCTGCCGCCTGGGCCGAGAACGACCCGGCGACCAGAGCCGCTGAGCCGAGCAGAAGGCTTCTAACCATTTTCATGAATTCATCCCCAAAAGTTAATAAGGAAAGCAGAGAGTACCGTGGTTGAAGAGGCGCGCTGCCGATGCAAAAGATGCTCGAGTGAACCCGCCCCATCAGATAAGAGATGCGATGATTGAATCAATTAATCTGCCTGTAATCTGCCTGAGCAACCGAAACCGGGCGGTTTCGACGCTGAATTGCGACTTCGTTCCGCCTTGTGACATGATTGTCACAAAACCGTCTCGCATATGAGTTGGCGCTGCCGGTCGCGAGACGTTGATCCGCCCGTTTTTAAGGCAATTGGCCAATCTTTTGGCTTACTTTACGTCATCTTGACGGTCGCGGCGTGTGATTGCGCGGCAGGACGAATCGTCCGTCACAAACGCTTTGATGTGAGGTCTGGCATAACGCCGAACGCGTCAACGCTGCTGCCCCGCCTTCCACGCTTCATAGCGCGCTTTTGTCTCTGAATCGGGGGGGTAAAGTCCGGGCAGACGATGGCCGGCTTCCACCTCGCCCATGATCCAGCCTTCCAGGCGCTCCTGCTCGACACTAAGGTCAGCCACCGCTTCCACCAGCGCGGCGGGGATGACGACCGCGCCGTCACGGTCGGCAACAATGACGTCGTTGGGGAAAATGGCCGCCCCACCGCACGCAATCGGCTCCTGCCAGCCGACAAAGGTGAGGCTGCTGACGGAGGCCGGCGCTGCGACGCCTGTCGCCCAGACCGGCAGACGGGATGATTCGACCCCTGCCGCGTCGCGCATGACACCATCGGTGATGAGGGCTGACACGCCGCGCTTTTTCATGCGAAGCGCCAGAATGTCACCGAAAATTCCGGCATCGCGAACCCCCATGGCGTCAGCAACGGCAATCACACCTTCCGGCATGTCTTCAATCGCCGCCCGCGTGGAGCGCGGAGACGACCATGAGTCCGGTGTCGCCAGATCCTCACGCAAGGGCACAAAGCGCAGCGTGAAGGCGCGGCCGACCGCGCGGTGACTGGCGGCAAAAAGCGGCATGGGCCCGCGCAGCCATGAGCGGCGTATGCCCTTTTTAAGCATGATCGTCGTCAAGGTGGCGGTCGAGACGCTTTCGAGCCGCTCTTTGAGGGCTGGATCAAGGGAAGTCACGGTCACACTCATCGCCAAGGCTCCTGCGGTTTGGCGCTACCTGTGCGAAGTTGCGACGGGCTGTCAACGTCATGGCAGCGCGTGGCCTGATCGTTGCGACATCTGGTTGCGACCTTGGTCGGGCGAGCCGTTTTGCTCCATCACGGCGCAGTTGAGGGAGTGCAATCCATGAACCGGCTGAAAATGACACGCCTGACTGTGCCAGTTGTGCTTGCGCTTGTGTCGGGCGCGATGCTCACCGACGTCAGTGCCGATGGCTACCGCAGCGCTCCGCCACAAGCGGTCGACGTCGAGGTCAGGGAGTGGAGCACCCCTTACACTCTCGACATCCCGGCCGACCTTGGCAGAGGGCGGCAGGGCGGGCACTTGCTCACCTACGCGCCTGCCTACGGGCAGGGCCCTGGCACCATCC
>NZ_JAKFWN010000005.1:0-25563 GCF_021731865.1 Raskinella chloraquaticus (SeqCode)
ATGTTGGCGCTACTGATTTCGTGCGCTGTCTGCCCAATGGCTGCGTGGCCGAAGCCCGGTTGACTGACGAATTGTTGGGCAAGCTGAAAGCGGGAAAAGCAGCCACTTTCATTATTTTCCAAACGCCAGAGGAAGGGGTCGGCGTCCCGGTTTCGCTTGAGGGTTTTGCAACCGGCTATGATGCCCTCAAATGACGATTGCCGAACCCCACGCGCCAGAATTCGCGGCCGGGCGTGCCTGCCCGCTGGACTATCTGACGCCGCTCACCAGCTTCCGGCGCGCGGCTGATATCAAGGCGTCGACGGTTTACGTCGTGGGCGGGCTTTATGGCAATATCTTCGCACTCGATGCGGTGGAAGCGCTTGCCACCCGGGAGCCCGGCGCAAAGCTTGTCTTCAACGGCGATTGCCACTGGTTTGACCGCGACCTGGCACTTTTCTCCACGATCGAACAAAGGCTGGCGCCCTATCTGCTTCTGCGCGGCAATGTCGAAACCGAGATCAGCCGTGATCGCGATATCGGCGCCGGCTGCGGGTGTGCCTATCCAACGAATGTCGATCAGGGCATCGTTGATCGCTCCAACCGCATTCTTGCAAGCCTTGCGGTCATGCTTGCTGACCAGCCGGCATTGCGGGCCCGTCTGGCGTCCCGTCCGGCGACCGCCATCGCCGATATCGGCGGCACGCGGGTTGGTATCGTTCATGGCGATGCTCATTCTCTTGCCGGCTGGAGTTTTGACCGCGGACCGCTGGACGATCCGGCGATGGATCAGGACCGCCGGACCATCCAGGAGGAAACCGGGATTTCCATTTTCGCCAGCACGCATACATGCACAGCTGTGATGCGTCATTTTTCCGGCTTCGGGGGCGCCATGACGATTGCCAATAATGGCGGCGCCGGCCTGCCTAATTTTGGCGGTTCGCGGTATGGTCTCGTCACCCGGCTGTCGATCCGTCCGGCGCCGTTCGATACGTTGTACGGGGTTTGCCACGGCAACCTCCATATCGATGCCGTGGCGCTCGCTTATGATCACGCCGCCTTTCTGGCGCAGTTTGACCAGCTATGGCCGGCAGGATCAGATGCAGCCCTGTCCTATCGCCAGCGTATCCTCGGCGATATGGCGCACAGCGTGGCCGATGCCGCACCGCTTTCTGCAACCGCAAGGACACATGCCCGTGGATGATGCCGCACCTGTTTCCCTGCTCGCCGCACATGGCCTTGATGCAGAAGAGGCCAGACGATTGATTGCACCAGCCTTTGTTGGCGCCGATGATGGTGAACTCTTTATCGAACGTCAGCTCAGTGAGATGCTCGGCTTTGACAATGGCCGGCTGAAAACCGCCAATTTCGACAGCAGCCAGGGCTTTGGCTTGCGGGCGGTGAGCGGCGAGATTGCCGGTTACGCCCATTCGACCGAGATATCGCATGCAGCACTTGGGCGCGCGGTCGTTGCCGTTTCGAATGTGACGCGCGGGCGCAGCGGTGCCATGGCGCCGGCGCCGACGCGCCGCAATGAGGCGCTTTACGGAACGGAAAATCCCATCGACAAGCCGGCCTTTGGCGAGAAGGTGGCGCTGTTGCAGCAAATCGATGCTTATGCGCGCCAGCAGGACAGCCGGGTCATTCAGGTCAGCGTCTCGCTGGGTGCGAGCTGGCAGCATATCGAAATCCTGCGGGCCGATGGCTGGCGCCAGCACGATATCCGTCCCCTCACCCGCCTCAACGTCGCGGTGGTGGTGGAGGAAGGCGGGCGGCGCGAGAGCGGCAGTTTTGGCATGGGCGGGCGGTGTGGCTACGGCGAATTCATCAGCCAGACCGCGTGGCAGGACGCAGTCGGCGAGGCACTCCGCCAGGCCCTCGTCAATCTGCGCTCGGTTCCAGCACCTGCCGGGGAATTCGACGTCGTGCTCGGGCCGGGATGGCCGGGCGTGATGCTGCACGAAGCGGTCGGGCATGGGCTTGAAGGCGATTTCAACCGCAAAAAGACATCGGCCTTTTCCGGCCTGATGGGCGAGCGTGTCGCCGCCAGAGGCGTGACGGTTGTCGATGACGGGACCATCGCCGGGCGGCGCGGCTCGCTCACGATTGATGATGAGGGAACACCGACGCGGCGCACCGTTCTGATCGATGACGGCATTCTTGTCGGCTACATGCAGGACCGCCAGAACGCCCGGCTGATGGGGACGGTGTCGACTGGCAATGGCAGGCGCGAAAGCCATGCCCATCTGCCGATGCCGCGCATGACCAACACCTTCATGCTGGCCGGCGCCCATGAACCCGATGAGATCATCGCCAGTGTCAGGAACGGCGTTTATGCGGTCAGCTTCGGCGGCGGCCAGGTTGATATCACCTCCGGCAAATACGTCTTCCAGTGCACCGAAGCCTATCGCATCGAGAACGGGCGCATCGGTGCGCCGCTCAAGGGCGCCATGCTGATCGGTGACGGGCCAAACGATCTCAAGCGCATCACCATGGTCGGCCATGATCTGGCGCTTGACCGCGGCATCGGCACATGTGGCAAGGCCGGCCAGGGCGTACCGGTCGGCGTCGGCCAGCCGACCTTGAAGATGGAAGGCGTGACCGTTGGCGGAACGGGATGATGGTGGCCGAAGTCAGACGATGATGCGTCGGTAGAGATGCCACGTCGCATGGCCGAAAACCGGCAGAACCAGCGCTAATCCGGCAAGAAAAGGCAGGGAGCCGATCATCAGCCCGACGGCGATGATGAGGCCCCACAGGCCGAGATTGACCGGATTGCGCGCCACCGCCGTGAGCGAGGCGATGACGGCCTCGGGCGCGCTCACATGGCGATCCACAATCATCGGGAAGGAAACGATGCTGATGGCCAGCGCCAAAATGCTGAAGGCGAGACCCGCCAGATTGCCCATGATGATGAGGTGCCAGCCACGCGAGGTGGTCAGCACATCGACGATGAACCCCATCATCGAACCGGGTATCTGCGTGCCGTAAGTGTTCTGGTAGATCAGGTTGGCAACGACAATCCAGGCGATAAAGAGGCCGGTCAGCGCCGCCCCGAGTGCCAGGAGGGCGCCGGCGCCCGGACCGCGCAACACCGACAGCGCATCGGCAGCGCTGACCGCTTCGCCCTTTTCGCGGCGGCGGCTCAACTCATAAAGCCCGATGGCGGCAAAGGGACCGATCAGGGCAAAGCCCGCAGCCAGCGGAAACAGAAGCGGCAGGACATCATAGCCGAAGGCCAGGCGGCACAGGATGATGCCGGCAACGGGGTAGACAAGGCAGAGAAAGATGCCGTGGGATGGAAAGGCTTTGAAATCGTCAAACCCCCGGCTGAGAGCGATCCTGATATCATCGAAGGTGATCGATCGGATCGTGTAATCGCCGGTCATCATCGGCGGCCTTGAGGCCACATGTGTCTCACTCATCCTCGGTCTCCGTTTACTCTCCGTCCAACCTCATATCCTTCGCTTGTCGACGCGGCACTTCACCGCGGCGGTCAATTCACCAGGTGCGCAACTGTGCCAGGCAGCGCTGCAGACGATCCGCCTCCACCACGCGCCGAGCGGCAGGTCACAGTTTATTTACCATACATGGTCGAGAATAGGGCGTTCGTGTTTCTACCACGGGATCAACCGGATGGCCGCCACCCTGCTGCCGTTTATCGCCGAGGATGAATTGCAATGCGCGGTCCTCGTGCTCGACATCGCGCTGGCGCGCGGCTGCGGCTATCAGCGGGCTCTTGATTTTGCGGTGGAAAGCCTTGGCTGGCGCTCATGCGACGTTGAAATGATCGCCGGGCGGATGATCGAGAAACGCTGGCAATCACGCAGCCCGGTTACCTGCTCGCAACAATGAATTTCGGCAAGTAAATAGCCGTCTGGAGGCAATGGCGGCTCGACGGGCACGTTAAATGCGCCTATGCGGCAAGAGGGATGTCATTTGTCCCGCCCTGTGTCATGCCGTTTGCGAGCAAGCCAGCCCCATGCAGCACGAGATCGCCGCAAGTACCGATTATCTGACGCTGTCGCTGATTTTCCTGGTGGCGGCGGTGGTCGCCGTGCCGCTTGCCAAGCGGCTGAAGCTTGGCTCGGTGATGGGATATCTGGCGGCTGGCATTCTGGTCGGGCCGCAGGGGTTGCGGCTGATCGGCGAGGCGCAGACGGTTCTGCATGTCTCGGAACTGGGCATCGTCATGTTCATGTTCCTTATCGGTCTGGAGATGAAACCCTCGCGCATGTGGTCGATGCGCCGTGACATCTTCGGGCTCGGCGCCCTTCAGGTCGTGCTGACCGGGCTGGTGCTGACGCTGGTCCCGATCGGCTTTGGGCGGCCGCTTGAAGCATCCATCATCGCCGGCTTCGGTCTGGCGCTGACGTCAACGGCCATCCTCATGCAGATCCTCAATGAGCGTGCCGAGGTGCAGCAGCCGCACGGGCAGCGGGCGCTGGCGGTGTCGATCTTTCAGGATCTGACAATCGTACCGCTGCTGGCACTTGTCGCCTTCCTGTCCCCAAACGCCGCACCGAGCAGCGAAGCATGGTGGATCGGTGCTGCGAAAATCATCGGCGCGGTGCTTCTGGTCATCCTCAGCGGACGCTATGTGCTCAATCCGCTTTTTGCGGTTCTCGCCCGGGCCAATACCCGCGAGATCATGACGGCAGCAGCCTTGATGGTCGTCATCGGGGCGTCGGCGGTGATGACCCTTGCCGGCCTGTCGATGGCAACGGGCGCGTTTCTGGCCGGCGTGTTTCTGGCTGAATCACGCTTCCGCCATCAGCTGGAAGCCGACATCGAGCCGTTCCGCGGGTTGCTGATGGGCCTTTTTTTCATGTCGATCGGCATGACAATCGACCCCCAGGTTCTGGTGGGCGCCTGGTGGCGATTGCTGATTGGCATTGTGCTGCTCATTTTGCTCAAAGCCGGCGTCATGTACGGGCTGATGCGGCTTTTCGGCTATGATCACCCGCAAAGCGTGCGGGCGAGCCTGTTGATGTCGCAGGCCGGGGAATTCGGCTTCGTGCTCTTTGCCGCCGCCGTCTCGGCACAGGTGATGCCGGCCGATCTGGCCTCAATTCTCGCCGCCGTGGTCGTCCTGTCGATGGCGCTTGCCCCGTTTGTCTACCGTCTGGCCGCCCGCATCATCAGCATCGGACCAGCCAAGCCTGAACCGGAAAGCGATTTCAGCGAAGCGCGCGGGTCAGTCCTCCTGATCGGCTTTGGCCGCTTTGGTCAGGTTGCCTGCCAGTTGCTGCTGGCTGAAGGCATTGATGTCACGATCATCGACAATGATATCGAGATGATCGAAAGCGCCGGAAAATTCGGCCATCGCGTCTATTATGGCGATGGGTCGCGCTATGACGTGCTGCGGGCGGCGGGCGCCGAGCGGGCACGCCTCATCTGCATCTGCACTGACGGTCAGGAAACGACGACCCGCATCGTCGATATCTGCAAGGGCGCCTTTCCTCTGGCTCATATCTTTGCCCGTTCCTATGACCGTCGCCATACCATCGAACTGATCGAAAAAGGGGTCGATTTCGAGCTGCGGGAGCTTTACGAGAGCGCAATCGTCTTTGGCCGCTCGGCGCTGGAGCATCTGGGCCTGGAGACCGAGCGGGCGCGCGAGGTTGAAGCCGATATGCGCCAGCGCGATCAGTCGCGCCTCACCGAGCAGCGCGCCGGGGGCATACTGGCCGGCGCGGACACGCTCTATATCGGACCGGGCGTGCGTCCGGAACCCTTGACGCCGGTCAAGAAGCCAGCCTCGGTCAAGCGCCCGGCGACCGGCATCACCAAACCCGCAGCCAGCGATCCAACGCTGGTTGATGGCGGGGCGGGTCTGTGAGCGATGTCGTGACGACGCCGCCCACGGGGTCAGCGAATCCGCCCCGGCCTGCTCCTCCCGGCGTTCCTGCGGGAAAATTCACGACAGGATCGACGCTGCGCCATGTCGTGGTCATGTCTGCCACCGGCGCGGTCGGCCTGATGGCGATCTTCGTCGTTGACTTCCTCAACCTGTTTTATATTTCCCTTCTCGGCCGCCAGGAGCTGACGGCTGCGGTGGGCTATGCAAGTGCCCTCTTCTTCTTCCTCACCTCGATTGGCATCGGCCTCTCGATTGGCATCGCGGCTCTGGTATCGCGCGCGCTTGGCGGGCGCGACAGGGAGCGGGCCCGCCGTCTGTCGGCCTCCGGCCTGATCCTCGTTACCATCTTCATGACGGCGGTCAGCGCCGCCATCGCCCTTGCCCTGCCGGTTCTGGTGACATGGCTTGGTGCCGAAGGGGCCACCCGCATCATCGCCGAGCGCTTTTTGCTGATGACGCTTCCCTCCACGCCGTTTCTGGGCATCGGCATGGCGTTATCGAGCATCCTGCGCGCGGTTGGCGATGCGCGGCGCGCCATGTGGGTGACACTTGGCGGCGGGATCGCGGCGGCGATCCTTGACCCCATCCTCATTTTCGGCCTGGGGCTCGGCATTGACGGTGCGGCTATCGCCACCGTGCTGGCACGGATCGCCTTTGCCGCCATCGGCGCTTACGGCGCCGTTCATGTCCATCATCTGGTGGCAAAACCGCGGCGCAGCGATTTGCCCGCCGACGCGCTGGCGCTGAGTGCAATCGCGCTGCCCGCCATCCTCACCAATATTGCCACGCCGATTGCCAATGGCTATGTCACCTCCGCCCTGTCGGCCCATGGCGAGCCGGCGGTGGCGGCGTGGACGGTGATCGGGCGCCTGTCGCCGCTGGCCTTTGCCGGTATTTTTGCCTTGTCAGCAGCAATCGGGCCCATCATCGGACAAAATCTTGGGGCCCGCCATATCGACCGGGTGAGGGCGGTGATCACCAACAGCCTGTTTCTGACGTTTGCCTATGTACTGGCCGTATGGGCGGTTTTGATTGCCAGTGAAAATGCAATCATCGGCTATTTCGCCGCGTCTGATGAAGCTGGGCAGCTGATCCGCTTTTACTGTGAGATCGTCTCGGGGACGTTCCTGTTCATGGGCGGTCTTTTTGTTGCCAACGCCGCCTTCAACACCCTTGGCTCGGCCCTGCTTGCGACCGCCTTCAACTGGGGGCGCGCGACGCTGGGAACCATCCCGTTCGTGATGATCGGCGGGCACATGGCAGGCGCCAAGGGCGTCATGCTTGGCCAGGGCGTCGGCGGCATTGTTTTTGGCATTGCCGCCGTCGCCACAGCCTATTGGGTTATCGCTCGGTTGGATCGCTCAACAGCGCGCTGACCTCGCGGCGCAACTCGCTGCGGGCCTGCCGGCGGCCGGCGCGGCGCGCCACCAATTCGAGGCTGGGATCGTCTGCCATCGGTTGTTCGAGCGAAGCGATGACATCGCCGCGCGTCAATCCGATATCGGCCAGGGCGCGATCGTCGAGCTCAGCCAGATGATTGATCTGGGCGCGGTGGCGGAGCGCCTGGATCAGTGCGGCTGATCGGTTGCGCAAGCCGGCAAGCGCTTTTTCAAACCCGCCAGTCAGCCTGGTAACGTCGGTGATGATGCTGATTTTTGCGGAAATGTAAGACATGACCTTCGTCCTTAGTGCTTAAAGCGGTGATTTAACCTCAATCGGGGACGTCCCCACTTGACAATTGTTTTATGGCGCAGTTTCATTGATCCGTCTAATTAATTGATATCATCATAATCACCACTAAAACTGATGAATAGACCTTTGCGAGGCTCTGTCATGCCCATCCTTCTTGATCCTGATCATATGCGCACTCTGGTGGCGATTGCCGAAAGCGGCAGCTTCACGCGGGCGGCTGATGAGGTGCACAAGGCGCAATCAGCGGTGTCGATGCAGATGAAGCGGCTGGAAGATCAGCTTGGCCGGCCTCTGTTTGAGCGCGAGGGCCGGCAGTCGCGTCTGACAGCAGACGGCATGCGGCTCGTGGAATTCGCCCGACGGCTGTTGCGGCTGAACGACGAGGCGGTGGCGAGCTTTCGCGCGCCCGGCCTCAGCGGCCATGTCCGCCTGGGCACGCCAGACGATTATATGGCCAATTTCCCGCAATTACTGTCGCGCTTCGCGCGCGCTCATCCCAGCGTCGAAGTCACGGTAATGTGTGAACCGACATCGGAACTTCTCAAGCGCCTGCAGCAGGATGATGTCGATCTGGCGATCATCACCTATGTCGGGCAGACGCAGCGCGCCCGTATTTTCCGCCGCGAGCGGCTGCTGTGGGTCACCTCTGACCGCCATTCGGTGCATGAGGAGCCGACCGTACCCCTGGCGCTGGGGCGGCCTGATTGCAGCTGGCGGGCAACCGCGATCCTGGCGCTTGACAGCATCGCGCGCCGCCATCGCCTCGTATTCACCAGCTGGAACGCGCCGATTGTCGGACAGGCGATCCTGGAAGGATTTGCGGTGAGCGTTCTGCCTGAATCGGCCCTTCAACCGGGCATGCGGGTGTTGACGGCGGGCGACGGATTTCCTGAACTGCCGCCTGTCGAAATCGCGCTGGTGCGGGCTGCGGGCGCGATTAATCCGCTCGCCGAGGCGCTGGAGCGCTACATCGTCAGCGCGCTTGATAATATCGGCGGCGGCCTGCCGCTCTCGGTCGCAGCGGAGTAGAGGGATGAAAATGTTGCCAGCCCGCCATCACCGCCTCAGCGACATCAAAAGCGAGCACCTGCGCGGCGGCATGCGGCGCAAGCTGATCGTCGGGCAGAAACTGATGCTGGCCGAGGTGTGCTTTGCCAAGGGTGATGTCGTGCCGCGTCATAGTCATGAAAACGAGCAGATGACGCAGGTCATTTCAGGCGCCATGCATTTCTGGTTTGGCGACAAGGATGAGCAGGAGATCGTCCTGCGCGCCGGAGAAATCGTCACAATTCCGGCTTTCCTGCCGCATCGGGCGGATATTCTCGAAGATACCGTCTCATTTGATATCTTCACCCCGCCGCGTGCCGACTGGCTTGCCGGCACGGACGCCTATCTGCGCGGCTGACCCGCACTCTCAATAGGCATATTCGGTGAAGATCGGATCGATGCGCCCGCCCCAGGCGCCATGGAATTTGTCGAGCATTTCCTCGGCGAGCGTCTTGCCGCTGTCGATGGCCCGGTGCAAGGGATCGAGATAGACCTCCTCGGTGCCATCGCGCCCATAGCAGCTCATATCGCGGACAGCGCGGGAAGCGAGGCCTGACTGCGAGATGGCAACCGCCTGCCGTGCCAGTTCGCGCACCGTTGTTTCACGGAATCTGGTGCCGAGCGCCTGACGGGGAACCGCATCGCGCAGCGCTTGCCGCTCCTCCTGCGTCCAGTCGCGGACCATATCCCAGGCCGCATCCAGGGCGGCTGGATGATAGAGGATGCCGACCCAGAAGGCCGAAAGTGCGCATAACCGGCTCCACGGCCCGCCATCGGCCCCGCGCTGCTCGATATAACGCTTGAGACGCACTTCGGGAAAGACCGTCGAGAGATGATTGGTCCAGTCGGATTGTGTGGCGCGCTCGCCCGGCAATTGCGGCAGGCGACCGGCCAGCAAATCGCGAAAGGAGGCGCCGGCAACGTCGTGATAGGTGTCGCCACGCTTCACAAAATACATCGGCACATCAAGCGCCCAGTCGACATAGCGCTCGAAACTCATGCCGGGCTCGAACACAAACGGCACCATGCCGGCGCGCGCATTGTCGGTATCGCGCCAGATCTGCGAGCGGAACGACAAAAAGCCGTTCGGCCTGCCTTCGGTGAAGGGGGAGGCGGCAAAAAGGGCCGTGGCAATCGGCTGCAAGGCAATCGACACCCGCATCATTTTCACCATTTCAGCTTCGGAACTGAAATCGGTGTTCACCTGCACGGTCGAGGTGCGAAACATCATGTCGATGCCAAGCTTGCCCACTTTGGGCATATAGTTCGCCATGATCTTGTAGCGGCTCTTGGGCATCATCGGCGTTTCAGCGCGCGTCCAGCTGGGTGACATGCCGACGCCGAGAAAGGCGATGCCCAGCCGGTGGCCGACTTCATTGACCTGGGCGAGATGAGCGTGCACCTCGCGGCAGGTTTCATGAATATTGGACAATGGCGCACCCGAAAGCTCGAACTGCCCGCCCGGCTCCAGCGAAATCGCGCCGCCGCCGACCGGATCGGCAAGACCGATGATGTGCCTGCCATCATTGATCGGCTCCCATCCGAGCAGCCCCTCCATGCCAGTCAGGAGCGCCTCGATGCCGTGCGCCCCCTCATAGGGAACCGGCCGGTGGCCGGCGATGGTGAAAGCGAATTTTTCGTGCTCGGTACCGATGCGCCAGCGCTCGCGGGGCTTTGATCCCTTCTCGAACCAGGCGACGAGTTCATCGCGGCTCTCGATGGGCGTTGCATCTGTGCTATCGCGCGCCATTCATATCGCCCTTCAACGGTTTCAAAAGCGGGGGAACCATACAAGCCGTTTGCCAAGGCGCAAGCTGTTTTGATGCCGATCACATCTGCGTGTCTTGCCAGTCGCCGAGAGCCGACTGCACGATGGCGAGCGCGGCGACCGCCGCAGTATCAGCACGCAGAATGCGCGGCCCCAGGGACAATGGCGTGACGGCCGGGTGCGCACGCAGGTTTGAGCGCTCACCAGCGCTGAACCCCCCTTCCGGACCAATCAAAAGCGCCAGTGGCGATGGCGGGAGCAAGGACAGCTGGCGATGGGGATTTGCCAATGTGGCACCTTCATCGCCCACAAGCAGGCGCCGGGACGCCGGCCAATGCGCCAGCAGCTCCTCCAGCGTCGTCACCCCGCGCACCTCAGGCACGTTCAGTACGCCGCATTGCTCGCAGGCCTCGATGACATTGGCTGTCATGCGCTCAAGATTGACGCGGCTCGTTTGCGTATGGGCAGTGACCACCGGCTGCAAGCAATTGACCCCCATTTCGGTCGCCTTTTGCACCATATAGTCGAGGCGGGCATGTTTGAGCGGCGCAAACAGATACCACAGGTCACCGGCGGGAGGTTGCGGCCGGACGAATTCAAGAATGTCGAGCCCGCTATCGCGCTTTCCCCGCAGGCAAAAGCGCGCGCGCCATTCGCCATTGCGCCCGTCAAAGACAAGGAGCGTATCGCCGTCACGGAAGCGCAGGACATGGCGCACATAATTATTCTGCGCCGGCGTCAAGGTCAGCGCCTGGCCGATTGCCGGCACGGCATCGACGTAAAGGCGAACCGAGGTGTCATCCCCATGAGACATCGCTCTGGCTAGCGCCTAACCGCGGCGCTGCGCAAGATGGCATTCAGAGTGAGGCGATCTCAGTGGGCAGCGTTAGGCGCAGCAGCGTTGCGCGGATGGTCGCTGCGTTCAACCGGACAATTTTCACAACCCTCGGTATCGCAGAGACGGCAGATACGCACAGCCGGTTCGACGCTCTGCGTCCAGCGCGAGAGCATCTTGTCGAGCAGGCCCTCGAGCGTTTGCTGCTCGGTTTCCGACAGCGAGGACAAAAGCGCGTCGAAAACCTGCCGGCGGGCCTGCAGAATTTCGGCGCGCGCCGCCCGCCCCGCCGGGCTTAGAGTGAGGCAAACCGCGCGTTGATCGTCTGAATCGCGCTCGCGTTCCACCAACCCCTGGGCGACCAGCTTGTCGACGAGACGCACCGTCCCGGCATGAGACAGACCGATCACCTGACTCAGCCCGAGAATACGGCTGAGACCCAGCGAGGCGAGGCCCGGCTCATAGCCAAGGATGACAAGGGCGGCGGCCGTCTCCCCGCCGAAATTGACGGTCGATTCGCAAGCCCCCCGCAGCGCGTCATTGCCGGCCAGCGCAAGGGCGCCCAGCAAATTCGAACGACGTCTATGATTGATACCGCTGCACATGGACCCACCTTCACAAACGAGTAGTCTCAAACAAATCTACGTGAAGTACGAAGTCAATTACCCGTCCTACTTCACCTTTAATCTTGTTTATGCAACCCTGACGTTTATACATTATAATACTTCGTCATGTGTCGATACCATTAAATCGAGCGCTCATGCGATGATATTTATTTAATGTAATCAAATAGTTATTTTGTTGTTTCTGATTTTCAACGCGCTGCTGTCAGGCGTTTGCGGCACTGATTGCAAGCAAGAACGCCGATGCTGTTTTGGGGCGCATGTGCAACCAGCAGGCGCTGATGCCGCATGCGTCTTTTTGTCGCATAGTGGAATTTCAACGCTTTATCATCCTCAATTTGGGCGATGCCCTGGCTAAATTGGCCCGGAAGGGACGAGAGGCCGGCGTTTCCAATATCAAAACGAGTTTCGGGGAAGAGCAATAATGACAACGCTTTGAAACATGCGTCATGCCATCATGCGATAAAACTTTGATATCTGTGCCGTGAACGGTTCTGCCCCGCCGGTTTTCCCGGTTTTTATGATTGGCCCTTTTGCTGCGGCGGTCGCACGATCGCGCGTCACGACCTGCAACGCAACTTCGCCCCCTGCCCGGGATCGCCAACATGCCCTCGCCCTCTCTGCCGGATGCACCGCCAGGCAATTGGGTCGACACCAGGGCTCCTCCGGGCTGGCGCCCCTATCTGCGATTGATGCGGGCTGATCGTCCGATCGGCACCTGGCTGCTGCTCCTGCCCTGCTGGTGGGGCGCGGCCCTGGCCACCCTTCCTGACGGCGCGCCACGCCTTGATGTCGCACATCTTGCGCTCTTTGCCATCGGCGCTTTCGTGATGCGCGGCGCTGGCTGCGTGTGGAACGACATTACCGACCGCGATATCGATGCCAGGGTCGCCCGGACAGCCGGGCGCCCCCTGCCCTCAGGAGCTGTAACGGTGCGCGCCGCCTTGCTCTTCATGGCATGCCTGCTGGCGGCAGGGCTGCTGGTCCTGTTGCAGTTCAACCTGCCAGCCATCCTCATTGGCCTGTCGTCGATCCTGGTCATCGCGGCATATCCGTTCATAAAACGGATCAGCGATTTTCCCCAATTGGTGCTCGGGCTCGCCTTCAACTGGGGCGTGCTGGTGGGCTGGGCGGCGGTCCATGGCGATCTTGGCGTTGCCCCCCTCCTCCTTTACAGCGCCGGCATTGCCTGGACGCTTGGCTATGACACCATCTACGCCCTGCAGGATATCGATGATGACGCAATCGTTGGGGTGCGCTCGACGGCGCGCTATTTCGGCACCCAGGTGATGACAGCGATCAGCTTTTTTTATGCCGCAGCGATCCTGTTTGCGGTCCTGGCTCTGCTGCGCGTGACGGCGGGCCCCATCGGCTATCTTGGCGCCATCATCTTTGCGTTCATGCTGGCCCGCCAGGTGATGACGCTTGATCCATCAAACGAACGTTCGGCGCTGGCCGCCTTTCGTGCCAATCGGGCGGCAGGGCTGGTGTTTTTTTTAGCCCTTGCCGCTGATGGCTGGCTGCGCGCGAGCCTTTAGTCGTAGGAAATGATTTCGCTATCGGCGCTGAGCATGATCGGTTCGCTTGCCGGGCTGACGATACGACGGCGGGCGGCAAGAGGCCGGCGCTGCCAGCTCGCCCGCGAGCGGCGGCGGGCAAGGGTGCGGGAGATGGCGAGAGCGCCAAACGATGACGTCGCGACCTCGTCGCCCGCGCTGGTCCGCATCAACAGAGGCAGGCCCAGCTCGCGGCCCCAGCGGCGCCACTCGGCAATGACGTCGCAATCATCGCTTGCCTTGAATACCTCAACTTCCAGCCCCTTGTCAGCATGAGCAAGGACAATCCGCGCGCTGCTGACCTGGCCCTGCTCGGAAAACGTCAACTCGACGCTGACGCCCTGGTAATGGCGGAATGGAACGGTGAGAGAAATCGTCAAACCTGTGGAACTGCGATGGCGCACAACGATGGCGCGCCGCGCCGGCCACAGCGAGGCGCGGCCGCGCGAAGCGGCAATGTCACGCAGGCGGATATCGGGCACAGGCTCTTGCCAGGCTCGTTCGGGCGGAGATAGAGGGGCGGCGCCCTGCACAGACGCATGGCTGCGGCACGCGCCGCCCTCGATCGCGTATAAATGTCTCATCTTCACGCTTCCCTGTGGGGCTTTGCCCCTTATGCACCCTGTGTAGCAGGTAAACGGCGCCAAGCGCTTAATCAGCGCGGTTAACCCAAAGTGATCGGACCGGCGATCAGCAACGTAGTGAACGAAGCCTTGCACGCGCTGAGGCTTTGAAGGACAAGGGATCAACAGGGGAATCTCCATGCCATTGCAAATGCCACTCAAGGCTGCTGCCTTTTATGCCGCGCTCCATATTTTGCTGCTCGTCGTGCTCACAGGTCTCGTCATCCGCCGCCGGCGCAGCCAGCTGATCGGGATTGGTGATGGCGGCGACAAGCTGATGATGCGCTTGATCCGCGTCCACGGGAACGCGGCTGAACAGGCGGCGCCGAATTTGGCCCTCCTCATCCTGATGGGCCTGCTCGCAGCCCCGGTATGGTCGGTCCATCTGTTCGGTTTCATCAGCCTTGCCGGGCGCGTATTGCACGCCTTTGGCCTGTCGCAATCAGCCGGTGGCAGCCTCGGGCGGGTGTCCGGCATGGTCCTGACACTGAATTGCCTGATCATCGGCGCCCTCGGCCTTCTCGTGCTGGCCTTTCTTTGATGGCAAGGGGCGATGAGGATACGACGCTCAGCGGGCTGGCGGAGCGGGCATCGGCGCTCGTTCTGGCAGCGCAGCGGGCGGGTGCCGACATGGCTGACACCATCGTCGCGCGCGGGCGCTCGTTGTCGGTGAGTGTGCGCAATGGCCGGCTTGAAGACAATCAGAGCTCGGAAGGCGACCAGCTTGGCCTGCGGGTGTTCGTGGGGCGGCGCTCGGCCATTGTCTCGTCGAGCGATTGTGCGCCAGGCGGTTTTGCGGCACTTGCCGAGCGGGCGGTGGCGATGGCGCGGCTGGCGCCCGATGATGCCTTCGCCGGGCTTGCCGACCCGGCCGATCTTGCAGGTGGCGAGACCACCGACCTTGATCTCTATGACCCCTCAATCGTCGACGCGGTGCAGCTTGAGGCCGAGGCGCTTGAAGCGGAGGCGGCTGCGCTCGCTATCAAGGGCGTCACGGCATCCGGCGGGGCGCATGCCTCGCATGGCTCATATGGTGCGGTGCTGGCAACCAGCGCCGGCTTCAGCGGCGTTTATCAGCGATCGAGTTTTTCCCGCTCGGTGACGGCAATCGCCGGCGAGGGCACGGCCATGCATCGCGATGGTGATATGAGTGTCAAAATTGCCCGCGCCGACCTGGAGGCTCCCGCCAGCATCGGCCGTCTGGCGGGTGAGCGCGCCGCAGCCGGCCTCAACGCGCGCAAATTGCCAACACAGCGCATCCCCGTCATCTTCGATCGTCGTGTCTCCTCATCGCTCGCGGGCCATCTGGCGGCGGCGGTGAATGGCGCATCAATAGCTCGAAAAACCTCGTTCCTGCTGGGAAAGATCGGCGCCAAGCTCTTTGCCGACGGCGTCGTGATCGAGGATGATCCTCTGCGCCGCAAGGGTCTGCGCTCCCGCCCCTTCGATGATGAGGGGGTGCAGAGCCGGCGCCTCAAGCTCATTGATGACGGAATCCTGCAAAGCTATCTTCTCGATAGCGCCACAGCGCGCGAACTCAACCTGCAGACAACCGGCCATGCCAGCCGCGGCAGCGGCTCGGCCCCCTCGCCCTCACCCAGCAATATCACGCTGCACAACGGGCAACGCAGCCCGCGCGAGATGATGCGCGATCTGGGCAAAGGCCTGCTGGTGACGCAGCTCATCGGCTCGGGCGTCAATCTGGTGACGGGTGACTATTCGCGCGGCTGCTGGGGCTTCTGGTTTGAAAATGGCGAGATCGTCGCGCCGGTTGCGGAAATCACCATCGCCGGCCATTTATCGACGATGTTTGCCGCCCTTGAGCCGGCCAATGATCTGGAGATGAAATTCTCCACCAACGCGCCCTCCTGCTACGTCGGAGACATGACGCTTGGCGGCCTCTGACGATGATGCTGATCTGGCGCTTCTGACCTCGTTTGCCCGCGAGGCGGCGGCGCTTGCGCTGACCTTTTTCGGTCAGGCGCCGAAATCATGGACCAAGAGCGGCAATTCGCCGGTGAGCGAGGCGGACATTGCCATTGACCGCCTGCTGCACGATGGCCTGCGGGCAGCCCGGCCAGCTTATGGCTGGTTGTCGGAGGAGGCGGTCGATTCTGCCGAACGTCTGAGCGCTGATACATTGTTTGTCGTTGATCCCATCGACGGTACGCGCGCCTTTCTTGCCGGCCAGGAAGACTGGACGGTGTCGCTGGCGGTCGTGCGGGAGGGGCGTCCGGTCGCCGCCTGTCTCGTGGCGCCGGTCCGCAACATCGTGTTTGAAGCGAGCCGCGGCAGGGGCACGTTCATCGGCAGCGCGCGACTGGCGGTCAGCACACTTGGAGACGCGGCAAAGGCGCGTGTTGCCAGCCCCAAAGCTCATGTTGGCGTCACTCTGCCGGCCTTCGCCGAGGCGGTGCCGCGTATTGCCTCGCTGGCGTTGAGACTTGCGAGTGTTGCCAACCAGCATATTGATGCAGCCTTTGCCGGACCCGGCGCCAAGGACTGGGATATTGCGGCTGCCGACCTTATCGTCACCGAAGCCGGCGGGCGGCTCAGCGATTTCTCCGGCCATCACCCGCTTTATAACCGGCCCGACCCCAGCCATCCCGCGCTTCTTGCGGCAGGCCCGGCCCTCCACGATGTGCTCCTGACCAGCCGCTCGTGAGCGCTGGTCCTAGGCCTCGATGCCGTCATCCGTCGCGTCATTCTCGTCAGCAAGACCAGCCTCATCGTCGCCCGGCATGACATAGGCGCCTTTGAGCCAGCGGCCCAGATCGATATCGGCGCAGCGCTTTGAACAGAAGGGGTGATAGCGCATTACCGCAAGCTTGCTGCAGATGGGGCAGGGCTTGCCGGCTGGCGCGGTCATGCCGTCAGCTCCGGGCATCAAGCCAGCCAAGACGTGTGGGGTAATGCTCGCCGCTCAGCATATTGGCGGTCTCGTGCAGGGGCAGGCCGACGACGTTGGAGTAAGAGCCCGACAGTTTGACGACGAAGCAATCGGCGATGCCCTGAATGGCATAGCCGCCAGCCTTGCCGCGCCATTCACCGGACGCAAGATAGGCCTCGACCTCGTCGCGCGACAGCCGCTTGAAGCGCAGCCTGGTCTCAACCAGACGCTGGCGCACCGACCCCTTGGGCGTGATCAGTGTCACGCTGGTCCATACGCGGTGCGAGCGCCCCGAAAGGAGACGCAGGCAGGCAGTTGCCTGCTCGATATTCTCCGCTTTTGGCAACACCCGCCGCCCCAGCGCCACCACCGTGTCGGCGGCCAGTACGAGCGCTGGATGAAGATCATTATCATCCTTCACCCGCTCATAGGTGGCGAGCGCCTTTTCTTTCGACAGGCGCGCGGCAAGCGAGCGCGGCCATTCGCCCTTGCGGGGTGTCTCGTCGATGTCGGCAGGGCGCAGCGCCTGCGGCTCGATGCCGATCTGCGCCAGAAGCGACAGGCGGCGGGGAGAGGCGGATGCAAGAATGAGCTTGGGGCGTTCGGTCATGGGTTTCGTCTAGCCGATGTCGGCACGGAAGAAAACGGCTTGCGCCATGGCGTCTGTCGCCGGGCTTTGCGTCGCTCGTCAATCGCCAGCGGCGGGCACGGGGGCAAATCGCTTGCGGATGCGGGCAAGCAGCTGGTCGCGCACTGTCCGGTAGGCGTCGAGGATCTGCTCGCGGCTGCCTTGCTGGGTGGAGGGATCAAAGGTTGGCCAATACTCGACGTCGACCGCCATGGTGCGGGTGAATTCCAGCGCCTTGTGATGGGCCTCCGGTGAAAGCGAGACCAGAAGATCGAAATTAAACCCTTCAAAATCTTCCAGCTCTTCCACCGTCTGCGCCCGGTGCTTGGCGATATCAAGGCCAAGTTCGTCCATGGCGGCAATCGTAAACCCGTCGGCCTCGCCCTTGCGCACCCCGGCTGAAGCGACGTAAAGCGATTTGCCCGCGACATAGCGCAACAAGGAGGCCGCCATCGGGGAGCGAACGGTGTTCATGCTGCACATGAACAGCACCGCCCCCGGACGCGCCGCCATCGCCGCTCAGCCTTTCCAGTACAAAACGCTGATGAGGGTAAACAGCCGCCTGGCGGTGTCATTGTCGACGGTGATCTTGCCTTTCAGTCGATCAACCAGCACCTCGGCCCCTTCATTGTGGACGCCGCGCCGTGCCATATCGATGGTCTCGATCTGCTGGGGCGAAGCGGTACGAATGGCAGAATAATAACTGTCGCAGATCGTGTAATAATCCTTGACGATGCGCCGGAACGGGGTGAGCGACAGGAGATGTGTCATCACCTTCGCCTCGCCGTCACTGATATCGAAGACGAGGCGGTTATCCTGGATCAGCAGGGTGAGCACATAAGGTCCGCCCTCATGGCCTTCCGGCGCAAAATAATTACCCTCCTTGATGTCATAGATCGCCACCGCGCGCTCATGCTCGATACCGGGAAGACCGCGCCCGATGGTGGCCTCATCGAGAATGATGTCGATCAGACGTCGCCGCTCATCTGCACTCATGGCAAACTCATTCTCCCGACAAGGCGGCAAGGCGCAGGCGAAGCGAGCGCGCATGCGCCTCAAGTCCCTCGGCCTCGGCAAGCGCGACCGCTGCCGGTCCAAGGCTCGCTAGCGCCGATGGCGGGCAGCGTAGCAGCGAGGTGCGTTTCATGAAATCAAGAACGCCAAGCCCGGAGGAGAAGCGGGCGCTGCGGCTGGTGGGCAGTACATGATTGGAGCCGCCGATATAATCGCCAACGGCCTCAGGCGTCATGGCGCCAAAGAAAATAGCACCCGCATGCCGAAGCCCGGGGCTGAGCCGCTCGGCAGTGGCGCCGATCAGTTCGAGGTGTTCAGCCGCGATCAGGTTGGCGAGCGGGATGGCATCGGCGATCTCGGCAACGACGATGATGGCGCCGAAATCACGCCAGGACGGAGCAGCGATGGCCTGGCGCGGCAGATCGGCGAGCTGGGCATCAACGGCTGCTTCCACTGCCGCAGCCAGCGGCGGGTGGTCGGTGATGAGGATGGCTTGCGCGCGCTCGTCATGCTCGGCCTGCGCCAGAAGATCAGCGGCAATCCAGGCGGGGTTGGCGCTGGCATCAGCAATCACCAGCACTTCCGAAGGCCCGGCCATCATGTCGATACCGACATCACCGAAGACCTGTTTTTTAGCGCTCGCCACATAGGCATTGCCCGGGCCGACGATCTTGGCAACCGGTGCCAGCGACGCCGTCCCGTAGGCCAAAGCGGCGATCGCCTGCGCCCCGCCGATCGTCCACACCTCATCGATCCCCGCCAGGTGGGCGGCTGCCAGCACCAGCGGCGCTACCCTGCCGCCGGGCGCTGGTACCGTCATCACCAGACGCTCGACGCCGGCTACTTTTGCGGGAATGGCGTTCATCAACACCGAGGAGGGATAGGCGGCGGTCCCGCCCGGGACATAGAGCCCGGCCGCATCAACCGGGCGCCAGCGCCAGCCAAGCTCGACGCCCAGCGCGTCCGTGAACTCGTGGTCGAGCGGCTTCTGCTGCTCGTGATAGGCGCGAATACGGCGGGCGGCGAGTTCGAGGGCAGCAAATGTCGCCGCCGGCACGCCAGCAGCTGATGCCGCCAGCGTTGCCGCAGGGACGCGCAGCTGCGCCATTGTGCTTGCGCTCGCGCCGTCGAAACGGGCGCTGTAGGCAAGCACAGCCGCATCGCCCTTATGCCTGACGGCGGCGATGATCTCGGCAACCACCGCATCCACGGATGCCTTGTCCTCGCGCCGCCCTTCAAGGAAGGTGGCGAAGCTGGCTGCAAAATCAGCTGTCGCGGCGTTCAACCTCACCGGCATCAGGCATCTGCTCCGGCAGGCGCGGCTTTTCCCATATCGCTGCACGCAGCCTCAAGGCATTCCACATCGAGACGCACATCGCGATCTCCCGTAAGCAGGATGGTGACCTGTCCGGCCGGGCGATCCGACGCGGTGAACGCGATCGCCACAATGTCAAGCCTGTCCTGGGGCCGCGAGCGGTCAATACCGCGCGTTGCCACCTTCAGCACGCGCTCGAAATGAATGCCTGTCATGCGGCGCTGCTGGCAGGGTTCACCACGCGCTGGCGCCTCGTTCATCGCCCAGGCGCTCGGCACACGCGAAGCGACCAGCGCAAAGCGTTTGTCCAGCGGCAGAAAGGCCAGATCGCCAACGGTGAGGGTCGCGCCCTGCAGATGGGCTGAAATGATCGCCAGATCTTCAGCGTCAAACGCCGCCAGTTTGAGACCATCCATGGCCATCTCCGCCTTGTCGCCGGCGCCTGGGTTGGCGCGCATAAGATTGTCCTTGTGATCTAGTGACGTTAGGGCGATGGCGCAATCGGCATCTCAGCCAAGATGCAACAGGCGCAGGATCATGCCAAGCACCGCGACAATGCCAACGGTGGTCATGATGCCGCGATGAAGAACGAACAGGAGGATGACAGCCAGCAGCGCCAGAGCAGCGGCAGCTACGTCAAGGCTCGCCAGGTGCACCCAGAAATAGCGCACCACGCCGGCGTGTCCCTCGCCAACCTCACGAAACAGCACGTTGAGAGAGAACCATAGTGTGATGAAGGCGATGACGCCGACGACCGCAGCCGTGATCCCTGACAGGGCGCCGGCCAGATGTCGGTTGCGGCGCACATCCTCGACGAAGGGCGCGCCGGCGAATATCCACAGGAAGGATGGTGCAAACGTCACCCAGCTGGCCATCAATGCGCCAAGCGCTGCTCCGGCAAGTGGCGGCAAGGGCGCTGAGGCGCGCCAGACGCCCAGAAACGCAACGAACTGGTTGACGAGGATGGTTGGCCCCGGCGTTGTCTCCGCCAGGCCCAGCCCATCGATCATTTCGCGGGCGTCTACCCACCCTTTGTCGACACCCGCCTGCGCCAGATAGGCAAGCACCGCATAGGCGCCACCAAAGGTGACAACCGCGAGTTTCGAAAAAAAGAGGCCGATATCGACCAATACATGGTGGCTGCCGAGCAGAAGCGCGGCAAGAGCAACCGGCGCCCACCACGCGATCAGACAGACGAGCGCCGCCTGAAAGGCGCGCCGCGCCCGTCCGGGCGGGGCAGGATCAACCGCCATGGCGGGTGATACGGGCGCTGTCCGCGCCGCAATCAGCGCGCCGATGACAGCAGCGCTCGCGATGATGAGCGGAAACGGCAGATCAAGCAGCAGGATGGCACCGAGCGCCGCACCGGCCAGCACATAATAAGGCCAGCTCTTGAGGCCGCGCCGGGCAATTTTGAGGAGGGCATGGACGACAATGGCCAGCACGGCGGCCTTGATGCCGAAGAAGAGACCGTCGATGACATCAAGGCCGCTCCCCAGCGCATAGAGGAACGACAGGGCGAGCATCATCACCGCGCCCGGCACGACAAAGAGAATGCCGGCGGCAAGCCCGCCGCGCACCCCGTGCATCAGCCAGCCGATATAGGTCGCAAGCTGCTGGGCTTCCGGGCCCGGCAGCAGCGTGCAGTAATTGAGGGCGTGGATGTAGCGCTCCTCATCGAGCCATTTTTTTTCCTCGACGATGATCTTGTGCATCATGGCGATCTGGCCGGCAGCTCCGCCAAAGGAGATGAAACCGATTTTCGTGAAGGTGGCGACAAGATCGCGAAAGCTCGGTTCTGCTGTCGTGCTGTTTGCCGAAAACGCATCCATTATACGCGCCCTCCCGCCTTCGGTGGCCAGTTATGCGGTTCTTCAGCGGCAAAGCGTAGATAAGCGTAAAGCCCGTCATAGAGGTGAAAGCCGCGCTCCAGCATGACGCGATCATCTCCTTCGAGTGCCGACAGGCCAAGCGAGATTGACAAAAGTCCACCAGCCTCGCGCGCAAGATCAAGATTGGCTGTGTCAGCTCCACGCACGATCTCGGCAAGTCGCCGCAACGCGGCGTCTGCGACATCGTAGCGATCAAGAAGCGTATCAAACGAGCAGCGTGGACCGTCATGGGTCACCGCAGCCCCTTCGACATCGAAGGCGATGGCGTGCATGTCCTCGGCGATCGCCAGAACATAAGCGCCTTCAACAAAGAGGAACCGGGCATTTGGATCGACGAAGCGGCGGATGAACCATGGGCAGGCGACGCGGTCGATCTTGGGGCGACGGCGCGTCACCCATAAAGTGCCGGCGCCGTATCGTGCTTCAGCGTCGGGTGCGCGCGCAATCAGGACACCGCCGGCCGACTCCCAGGCATCGATGCCGCCTTCGAGCCAGGCCGCCTGATAGCCCTGGCTGCGCAACAGGCTCGCCGCCATCTGGCTGACATGGTGCCCGTGGACGCAGTAACAGACGATACCTCTGGAAACATCGCCGGTGAGCGCTGCCGCAGGATCGCTGTGCAATGCGCGCCGTGCCGCCGGAAGCACCCAGCGGGAAGCATTGAATGCGCTCTCGCGTCGGACATCAAGGATGAGTGGCGCCTTGTCGCTGCCGAGGATATTCGACAGGGCAGACGCCGAAAGGGAGTCGGAGTTGAACGTGTCATTGCCAAGCATGGCGCTGGCCTCCCATGATGGGACCAGCGGTGCTTGGAGCCGGGGGCTCTTGAAAGGCCGGGAGACCGCATCGCCCCGACGTCTGCTGCAATAGCGGCCAACCAGCCAGTTGGCAAGCCGACTATGAACTGCTCGCCAGCCGCTCGATCTGCGCCCCGCAACGTCCAAGCTTGTCCTCGATGCGCTCAAAGCCGCGATCAAGATGATAGATCCGGTTGACCGTTGTTGTACCTTCAGCCGCAAGGCCGGCAATGACGAGCGACACGGACGCACGCAGATCGGTTGCCATCACCGGCGCACCCTTCAGCCGCTCGGTTCCGGTGACATGCGCCACGTCGCCGTCAAGGGTGATACGCGCACCCAGCCGCGCCAGCTCCTGCACATGCATGAAGCGATTTTCGAAGATGGTCTCGCGGATGCGTGAAACGCCCTTCGCCCGGGTCATGAGCGCCATAAACTGCGCCTGCAAATCGGTCGGGAAACCGGGGAACGGCTCAGTCGTGATATCGGCCGCCGCGATGCCATGGCCGTTGCGCATGACCCGGATCCCCTCATTGCTTTCGATCATCTCGACGCCGGTTTGGCGCAGCACCGCGATCGGCTCCTGGAGCGTGTCAGCCCGTGCGCCTTCAAGCAACACATCGCCCCCAGTCATCGCCACCGCCATCGCATACGTGCCTGTCTCGATGCGGTCCGGCAGAACCGGATGGCGGGCAGCACCAAGCGAGGTGACACCCTTGATGCGGATCTGCGGCGTGCCGGCGCCTTCGATGCGCGCGCCCATGGCAGTCAGGCATCGGGCGAGATCGACCACTTCCGGCTCCGCCGCCGCATTGTTGATCACCGTATCGCCGTGCGCCAGACTGGCCGCCATCATCAGCACATGGGTGGCGCCGACCGAGACACGCGGCAGATGGATCGTGCCGCCCCTCAGTCCCTTCGGCGCTTCGGCAACCACGTAGCCGCTGTCAAGATCAATATCCGCCCCCAGCGCCTTGAGACCGTCGAGGAAGAAATCGACCGGACGCGTGCCAATGGCGCAGCCGCCTGGCAGCGATACCCGCGCCGCGCCCATGCGGGCAAGAAGCGGACCAATCACCCAGAAGCTCGCGCGCATTCGCGACACCAGATCGTAAGGGGCGGTCGTATCAACAATGACGGGCGCGGCCAGCCGCACCGTCTCGCCGCTGAAATCAGCCTGACCCGAGCGTTTGCCGCTGACCGTGACGTCGACGCCATGATTGCCCAGAATGCGCTTCAGCAGCGCCACATCCGCCAGCCGCGGCACGTTGTCGAGCACCAGCTCCTCAGCTGTCAGCAGGCTTGCAATCATCAGCGGCAACGCGGCATTCTTGGCCCCGGAAATGGCGATACGCCCGTTCAGGCGCTCGCCGCCGGTGATCCTGATGCTTTCCATGGCGTTATCCTTCGTTAGCTTGTGATACGGGCGCCGTTGTCTCTGGTGCGTTGGCCGCATCAGTGCCTTGCGTGACGCTTGTGTCGGATTCGCGGCGCGCGCGCGACTGCGCCTTGCGGCGGAAAAGATTGGCGCGTAACGCCGCCGCCTGGCGTTCGGCGCGACGACGTTGTGCGACCTCGCCGCGCGTCAGCTCCTCCGCATTGTCACCGTCGCTTGCCATAGGCGGCTTGTAGACAACTTGCCCCCGCTCGTTAAGCGAATTTGTACGCCCGGCAACAAGCACCCGCCATGCCGGCCCTGCTGCCTGATCATCCGACGTTCAGTTTTGCCACCATAAATGAAAAGAAAAGTCTGATCATATGGGAATTTGGGTGTTGCGGACGCTCAACTCGGTCTATGCATCCAGGCTGTACGCGGGCGATAAATAGGTGGCGGCTTGACGGTCTATCTGCCCATTGCCGAACTGACGGTGAATTTGTTTCTCATCCTCGGCATCGGTACGGCGGTTGGGTTTATCTCCGGCCTCTTCGGGGTCGGAGGGGGATTTCTGTTGACCCCTTTGCTCATCTTCTCCGGGATTTCGCCGGCTGTTGTCGTGGCGTCCGAAGCCAGCCAGATCGCCGCAACCGCCTTTTCCGGCGCCCTTGCCTATGCCCGTCGCTCGCTGATCGATTATCGCCTGGGCGCTGTTCTGGTGTCGGGAGGCGTTGCCGGCTCCTTGCTGGGCGTCTGGCTGTTTTCCCTGCTGCGCCGCGTTGGGCAGCTCGATTTTGCCATTGGCATTGCCTACCTCATCCTGCTCGGTGGCATCGGTATCCTCATGCTGAAGGAAGCGGTCGGGACGATGCGCGCCAAGCTGTCCGGCGCCCCCCCTCCAGCCTTGCGCAAGGGAGGCGACCATGGCTGGGCACATGGCCTGCCCTTCAAGATGCGTTTCCACAAATCCAAGCTCTATATGAGCGTCCTGCCGATCATCGCCCTGGGCGCGGCGATCGGCATGATTGGCTCGGTGCTCGGGGTGGGCGGCGGTTTTCTCACCGTTCCAGCCCTGATCTACCTCTTCCGCGTGCCAACCACAGTCGCCATTGGCGTGTCCCTGTTCTACACCGTGATCACCATGTCGGCGGCGTCCCTGCTGCATGCAACCACCAATCTGACCGTCGACATCGTCCTCTCCCTTCTGCTGATGATCGGCGGCGTGGTCGGCGCGCAATATGGTGCCTCCGTTGGCCAGCAGATGAAGGGCGAGGAATTGCGAGCGCTGCTTGCTCTCCTCATCCTGGCGGTAGCCGGCCGCTTCTTCTACGAGTTCGTTGCTATTCCCGAGCGCCTCTATTCGATTTCTATCCCGGATGTCTGGTCATGAGCGTGCCCGGGCGGATGCTGCTGCTGGGCGTGCTGCTTGCCAACCTGTCCCTTGCTGGCCTCGCCTTGCCCGCCCGTGCCGAGAAGCTTGTCGTCGTCCTCGCGGCGGAGCGCATCGGCATCACGTCGAGTTTTTCAGGAACCCAGGTAGTGGCGATCACCGTGGTTGAGCGCGATGGCCAGAGCATCTCGCGCAGCGGTGCCTATGATGCGGTGGCGCTGATCCGCGGCCCGGAACGCACGCAGGTGACGCGCAGAAAAGTGCGTTGGGCCGGCC
>NZ_JAKFWN010000008.1:0-25122 GCF_021731865.1 Raskinella chloraquaticus (SeqCode)
GCCCTCGACCCGCATCGGGCCTGTGGCCAAAGAATGTCACCGCTGGGTGGCGGCTGGTCTTTCACCAGCCCATAGAAAAGCGCCTTTTTGGACGTTAAGTAAACCACCCGATACCTACGCGAAAACGCGTATTATGCGTGCTAGGCAGTGCGCCGCTGCCACGCTATGATCGCCTGACAACCTTCATGACCACGAAAGAGAAGCGCCATGGATGACAGCCGACATGATGTGCCTGCGAACGCCTGGGTGGAACAGCCGCGCGATGATGGCCGCCGCACTTTCCTGACCGCGAGCCTGGCAAGTGGTTTTGCTCTGGCTGTCCAGCCCGTTTCGGCTGAGACCATCATCACCGATACCAGCGGCCTGACCGCCGGCATGGTCGAGATGGCAACGAGCGATGGACGGATTCCCGCCTACCGTGCGCATCCGGCAGCGAGTGTTGCAGCGCCGGTTGTCGTCGTCGTTCAGGAAATCTTCGGCGTGCACGAGCACATCAAGGATGTCTGCCGCCGGCTGGCCAAACTTGGCTATTACGCGATTGCACCCGAGCTTTATTTCCGTGCTGGCGATCCGGCCAAACTGCCGGACGGGGCCACCATCGTGGCGCAGATCCTTCCCAGGATCACCGACAGGCAGGTGATGAGCGACATCGACAGCACCGTTGCTTTCGCCAAAGGTGAAGGGGCGCTGAGCGAGCGGCTGGGTATCACCGGCTTTTGCTGGGGAGGGCGTGTTGTGTGGCTGTACAGCGCCCATAATCCAGCCCTGAAAGCAGGCGTTGCGTGGTATGGCCGTATCACTGCGGCAAAGAGCGAGCAGACGCCTCAACACCCCATCGACATCGTCGGCGATATCAGAGCGCCCGTGCTTGGACTTTACGGCGCGGCTGATGCGGGCATCCCTGTCGAGGATGTGAAGAAGATGGAAGCAGCTCTAAAGGCAGCCGGAAAGAAGACCGAGATCGTCATCTACCCCGATACGCCGCATGGCTTCCACGCCGATTACCGCGCGAGCTATCGCGAGGCGAACGCCAGGGATGGATTCGACCGGCTGAAAGCCTGGTTCAAGGCCAACGGGGTCTAACCCCTCGGCTTAGAGTGGATTGCCCGCCACACGCGCTCGGGCGTTGCCGGCATATCGACACTGACACCCCATTCACTCAGCGCGTCCTGCAGCGCATTCATGACCGCCGGGCACGAGCCAACCGCGCCCGCCTCGCCGGCGCCTTTGACGCCGAGCGGGTTCGTGGTGCAGGCGACCTCGTGGAGCTTGACGTGAATGTCAGGCAGGTCGCCAGCACGCGGCAGCGCATAATCCATGAAACTTGCCGACAGCATTTGTCCGCTCTCGTCGAAAACGGTGCGCTCCATCAGCGCCTGGCCGATGCCCTGCGCCACGCCGCCATGGATCTGGCCGGCGACGATCATCGGGTTGACGATTGTGCCCATGTCGTCGGCAACAGCGTAAGATACGACACGCACGACACCGGTTGCCGGATCAAGCTCGATCTCGGCTGCATGACAGCCATTGGGGAAGGTATGGGCAGGCACCGGACATTCAACAGCGCCATCCAGAACGGCCGCCGGGTCCCGTCCGCGCCGGCGCAGCTCAGCGGCAAGCGTCATCAGCCCGATGCGCCGGTCAGTGCCGATGATGGTGAAATTGCCATCACGAAATTCAACATCGCTGGCGGCCGCCTCAAGCATTTCGGCGGCAGCGCTGCGGCCCTTGTCGACCACAAGCTGCGCGGCGGCATGAATGGCGCTGCCCTCAGAATAGAGCGAGCGGGCGCCACCAGTGCCGCCGCCCGATTTCATTCGGTCGCTATCGCCTTGCACGATGCGCACATGGGCAGGCTCGATCCCGAGGCGATCAGCAATGAGCTGGGTGTAGGCCGTCTCATGCCCCTGCCCGGTCGACTGAGTTCCAACCAGCACATCGACATGGCCGTCGGCGGCGAAACGGATTTCCGCGCGTTCGCTCGGATCACCGCCCGTTGCCTCAAGATAATAGCCGATACCGATGCCGCGCCGCAGCCCTTGCTTGCGGGCCAGGCGCTTGCGCCCGGCGGCTCCCTTCCAGTCGATGGCATCCAGCGCGATCTGCATGGTGCCGGCGAAATCACCCGAATCGTAGACCGACCCCAGCGCGGCCTTCCACGGCATCTCAGCGGATTTCACCATATTGCGTTTGCGCAGGACGATGCGGTCGATGCCCAGTTCGTCGGCAGCCCGATCAACCAGACGCTCCACGAGATAGTTTGATTCAGGCCGCCCGGCGCCACGATAGGCGTCAATGGCGGGAGTGTTGGTGAAGAGGCCCTCGACACGAGCATAGACCGACTGGAAACGGTAGACGGAGGGCAGCACCTTGGTGCCGGCCATCGTCGGGATGAAGACTGAAAAGGGCGAGAGATAAGCGCCCATCTCGGCGGTGTTGTGGACATCGAGTGCCAGGAAATGACCAGCCTCGTCGACAGCAAGGCGCGCGCGCATGATCTGCGAACGCCCGCCCGTATCCGACAAAAACGCCTCGCCGCGCTCAGCCGTCCATTTTACCGGCCGGCCATGCAGCCGGGCGGCGAAGGCACACAGGGCATATTCGGCATAGACAAAGATCTTCATGCCAAAGCCACCGCCGACATCGGGCGTCAGCACCTGGACATCCTCGTTCCTCACGCCGATGACAGGTGCCAGCGCATTGCGCAGCCAGTGCGAACCTTGCGTACCGGCATGAATACGGAAACGACCTTTGACGAATTCGGCGTTACACGCCCGCCCCTCCATGGAGGCAACGACCACACGATTATTGTCGACCTCGACCGAGACGATCCTGGCAGCTCTGGCGAAGAGCGCGTCGGATTGTGCCTTGTCACCGATCTCCCAGTCAAAGCAGCGATTGGCGGGAGCATCGGACCATACCAGTGCCGCGTCCTCACGGGCAGCTGCCTGCATGGTGCTGACGGCAGGCAATGGCGCATAATCGATGCTCACCGCCTCAGCGGCTTCCCGCGCGATCGCGAGGCTATCCGCAACGATGAGCGCGACCGGATCGCCGACATGGCGCACCGTGTCGCCGGCAAGCAGGGTACGCGTTGGATTGGCGCGCCTCGTGCCGTCACGATTATCCATCGGCACATCGCAGCGAATGCGTTTCAGTCCTGCCGCCTCGACATCGTCCAGCAGATGAACACCCAGAACGCCAGGAAGAGCGCGGGCGGCGGCAACATCAATCGCCTTGATCCGGGCATGGGCATGTGGTGAGCGCAGGAGATAAGCATAGGCCTGACGCGGCAGAATGATGTCGTCGGTGTAACGTCCCTCGCCGCGGATGAAGCGCTGATCTTCAACACGACGCACCGGCTGGGCCACTCCGAAACCTGACATGTCAATCTCCTTTTGCCACGTCACTTTAAAGCCTGCGATTCGTTTGGAAAGGGGTGTTGATCACGCTGGCTGGTCGGCGCCACGGTGATTTGCCGCAAGAAGCAAGCCCATTTCAGCGGTTACCCACAATAACCTTCATCGTTTTACCTGCCGAGGGCTTTTCATTCGCCGTCAGCGGCTGTCAACTCAGGCGATGCGCGAGGTCTGGTCGCGCGATCAAACGAACAAGCAGGCACCACCCTGCGGAAAGCGAGACGAATTATGGTCAAGGCCATTCGCATACAAAAACCCGGCGCCGCCGATCAGATGAAGCTTGAGGAGGTCGTTCTCGGCGCGCCGAAGGCTGGCGAAGTGCTGGTGCGCCACACCGCAATCGGTGTCAACTTCATCGATATCTATCACCGCAGCGGCGCCTACCCGCTCACCATGCCTCACGGCATCGGGATGGAGGCGGTGGGCGTGGTTGAGGCCATCGGCAAAGGTGTCAGTGATTTCAAGATCGGCGAGCGTGTCGGACATACGGGCGGTCCTCCGGGCTCATATGCGGAGAAATGCCTTTACAAGGCGGATCGTCTGATCAAGTTGCCAAAATCCGTTCCCGACAAAATCGCCGCGACGCTGATGCTGAAGGGCATGACGGCACGCTATCTGTTGCGCCAGACCTATAAGGTCCAGAAAGGCGATTTCGTCCTCGTGCATGCGGCGGCCGGTGGCATGGGCCTGCTGCTCTGCCAGTGGGCCAAGGCGCTGGGCGCCAAGGTGATCGGCACGACCTCCTCGCCGGCCAAGATGGCGCTTGCCAAAAAGAATGGCTGTGCCTTCCCGATCAACTACACGAAAGAGGATTTCGTGAAGAAGGTGATGCTGATCACCAAGGGCAAGGGCGTGCAGGTCGTTTATGATGGCGTCGGCAAGGACACTTTCCTCAAATCGATGGAATGCCTTGATACGCGCGGACATCTGGTGTGCTTTGGTGCAGCCTCAGGTCAGCCAGCCCCCTTTGTGCTGGCCGCGCTTGGTCCAAAATCCCTGTTCGTGACACGCCCGAGCCTGTTCAACTACGTGCTGACGCGGGCCGATCTGGTGGCAAACGCCAAGGAGGTCTTCAAGGCCTACGAGACGGGCATGTTCAAGGTGCAGAAACCCAAGGAATACAAACTGGCTCAAGCAGCGCAGGCCCACAAGGATCTGGCGGGCCGGAAAACCACAGGGCCCAGCATCCTGATCCCTTGAGGCGATCCTCAGCCAAGGGCGATTTGCATCGCCAGTGGCGCACGAAATGTGGTGGAAGGGTTCCAGGCGAGCCCTTTCACATCCACCTCATAGTCGGGAATGCCTTTTAGAAATTCCTGCATGGCGGTGCGGGTGACGAGGCGCGCCATCAGCGTGCCAAGACAAATATGCACGCCGCCGCCAAAGCCCAGATGATCACGCGGATAGCGCGCGATGTCGTAGACGTCCGGGTTCACATATTTGCGCTCGTCGCGATTGCCGGCGCCATAGGCAAGGCAGACAAACTGCCCTGCCTTCATCTCGACGCCGTGGACGATCTTGTCCTCAAGCAGGACGCGACGGAAGCGTTGCGCGGACGTGTTGTAGCGCAACGATTCCTCGATCGCCTGCCCCATGAGCTGCGGTTCGCCCACCAGACGGCGCCGCGCGGCGGGGAAGGTTGCGAGGTTGAGCGCAAACATGGTCATGAAGCTTGACAGCGATTCGACGCCGGCCATCACCAGCGTCATCGATGTCATGACGATCTCAGCTTCGGCAAGGCGATCGCCATCGACTTCGGCGGCGATCAGCCGGGAGATCAGATCCTCGCGCGGCGATTGCCGACGCTCGGCAACCTGCAAACGGATATAGTCCACCATGTCCTGGAAAGCCTGGACATGTCGCGCCTCCTTGCGCCGCGTCACCGGATCGGTCTGGATCATGGTGACGACACGGTTGCGGATGATGGCGTGATCTTCCTCCGGAAGCCCCATGAGCTGGAACAATGTTCCAACCGTGATACGGCTTGAGAAGACGTTGATGAAATCGCCACCTTTTGCCGCCCGCAGCTCATCGATGGCGGCTTTGGCAATCGCCGTCGTCGGCGCTTGCAGCTGGTCGACGCTGCGTTTGGTGAACGCCGCCTGGACGAGCGCGCGCAAACGATCATGGCGCGGCGGATCGGTCGAGCCCAGCGTCGACCCCGCCCGCCCCGGCAATTCGTCCATCAGATTGCCTTGCGAGGATGAAAATATCTGCCAGTCACTGAGCGCGCTGGCGATGTCAGCATAACGCGACAGAACAAACATCTGTGCTTTATCGCTCCAGTAACAGGGGAATTCGTCGCGCAGCCGCTTGTAGGCGGGGAACGGATCGGAATCTGTTTCGGGCGCATAGGGGTCAAAATCGAACATGGATGGTCCATTGCAAGGAGACGGTGCAGCATAGACGTCACCGGGCGCCATGCCAGCACCGTCTCGTGATAATTCTTATATCGTCAGCGCGCCATCAGCGCTTTGCGGAAAACAATCTTGTCCTCGCCTGCCTGATAGAAATCACGGATGCGGGCCAAGTTGTTACGAACAGGCGCAAAACCTAATTCGGTTTGACAGTGGTTGGCTGGGGGGCCTTGCCACGCGCCTGCTGCTTCACCACCTGTTGATGATATAGCGCCCCCGCATCGACACGCGGCTGTGCCGGGGTCGGTGCGGTGATCGTAGCCGGTGGCGGAACGACAAGCCCTTGTACCTGCTGCTGGCGCGCCCGCTCGTGGGCGAGGAGCCCGTGATCAACCGGCTGGGCGTTCACCGCAATCGATGTCAGCAACGCCAGCAGAAGCATTGGCACAGCACACGCTCTCTCCATCGCTCTCTTCCTTCGCCCGCCCGGACTGCCGGCTAATTCGCTGTGGGCTTGGCAGGGCCGCTGCCGCGCGCACTACCATCATCGCGAAAATCGCCAAAGATCATATCGGGTGCCGAGGTGTTGTGGCGCGAATGAACGGTGCGTCCGATCCACACTTCGGCGGCATTGACCTGCTTGACGTCGAGCATGCCGCCTTCGCGCCAGACCTCGGCTCCCGGCTCGCGCCAGCCAATACGCGCCGCGTCATTGTTGATATCACTCACATACATGGAGCGCAGAGCAGCGAACACGCCCTCACCCGGCACTGCTTTTTCAAGCGATGCATCAAGCGAGATGATGTCACGGTCGAGATAGCTGAGGCGCAGCCAGCCGGTGCCTCCGCGCATAAAGTTCATGTGAAAGGTGAGATTTTCCGGGTCGATACGCAACGCCGAGATATCGACAATCGGCCGTCCCTGCACTTCGACAGGCCCCACCAGAAAAGACGAGCCATAGGCGCTCCACGCCAGATGCTTGGGCGGCAGAGGGCGGGCGCGCCAGTAGCCATCGCCAGGATAAAGCACCAGAATCTCTTCGGCGCGATCATCGACCCGCGTCCATACCTGGATGAGGTGAATATCGCGAAAGACCTGCGTCCCGACGGTGATTGGTGGAGAATTCACCCGCCAGAATTTGGCAAAGGTGTAGCCGACGATCTGCCAGCTGGCGGTTTCGTAAAGCGTGACGCGGCGCGGCGTGAACGCATATTCGGGATCGGCAGGAAAGCCCGTGCAATTGTGCCAATCGGCAGAGGAGCGATCGACCGACAGGCCGCCGATATAGTTGGGATGGCGGGCATCGATGCGAAACGAGCGCAGTCGGGGAGAGGCCAGTTCGATCGTGACGTTGTCCTTTTCCGCGCACAATGTCGGCTCGGTCTTGTTGTTGACCCGCACCGGGATATCGCTTGCGATAACCGGCGACAGAAACATGATCTGCCCTGACATGGAGGCAAGCACGAATAAATGCAGCAGGCGCATCGAATAATCCTTATCGCTCCAGCAACGCATAGACGTCGCCGCTGTTGGCCTCGTGCGGCAATGAGGTGATATGGCGCGCCATGTCATCAGCGCTCACGGGCGCGCCCAGCGCCATTTTCTGGCTTTCGCCCAGCGCCAGGTTGAAGCGATAGGGCCCGAGGGCTGCAAGCCGCGCCAGGCAGGCAAAGGCAACATCGCGCTGGATGGTGGTGAACTCGAAGGAGAGTGCCGGCAGCGGCGAGGACAGGCCCGCCAGCACATCGGCTTCGAACCCTTCGACATCGATCTTGGCAAAGGCCGGCCTGCCATGGCGCGCCAGCAGGGCATCGAGCGTCGTGACGGGTACTTCGATCTCGCTGTCCCAGATCTGCCCCTCCCAGCCGGCAGCACCATCAGCAGCGGCCACAAAATCCCGCGAAGCCGTCGAGACGGTCGGGTTGCGCGTGTTGATCTTCATCACCAGTTTGCCCGCCTTGGCGCCAAGCGCACCGCGCAACAAGGTGACATCGCGGTCGCCGGCAAAAATCTGCTCGATGATTGATGCCGGGCCGGGCTGAGGTTCAACCGCCACCACGCGCGCGCCAAGACGTCTGAAGGCGGCTATACGGTCACCAACATGGCTGCCGATATCAAAGGCAAGGTCGCCCGGCTTGATGAAACCGGCGTAAAGCGCATCCATCGCTGCCGAGCGTTCGGGCGCCCCATGATAGGTGACAACCGAGCGCGCCAGGCCGACAAGGGCGGCGATGCGATCGGCACGTTGATCGCTGGGCGATGGCATCAGACGAACTTCGCGATCTCGGCCGGCGTGGCGAAATCCTCCGGGATACCGCACAGGCCGATGCGCTTTGACCACGCACCCAGTTCAGGCAGCGACGTCAGCACCGCAAAGGGAACGGCGGTCAGAAAGCCCAGCGTCAGCGGCAGCGACCACAGGGCGACGGTCGGATGAATGGCAAAGAGCGCGCCGAGAATGACGATACCAAACAGTGTCTGCGGCCACAGCGCCGTAACAGCCTCGCCCCATGTCAGGCGATGTGCATCGCGCGACTGGCCACCCCAGGCCGGCTTATCGCGCGAGACCAGGAGCGAGAGCATGAACAGCGTGATGCGAAACGTGGTGACAGCGCCAAGCAGAAACGAAAAGACAATCTCGGTCAGCGCGCTCAGCGCAAAATTGCCCGTGCCACCATAGCGCTTCGTGCCCCCTTTGGTGAGCGCGATATCGGCAAGCCCGGCAAGCTTTGGCATCAGGTACATGGTGAAAAACGTCAGATGCAGACCTATCGCCAGCCCGGCGGGAAAAACGGCGCTGCCGGCACGCTCGAAAGCAAGAACCGGTGACAGGGCGATGATCAGCGTCCAGGCGGGAACGCCGATGAACATGAGGATCGCCCACACCAGCTGAAAGCGGCTCATCGGTTTCAGACCCGGCAGGTCGAGGAGCCGCAGATATTGCAGATTACCGAGGCACCAGCGCAGATCGCGGCGCGAGAATTCGAAGATGGTCGGCGGGTTTTCCTCCCAGCTTCCCTGCTCTTCAGGCAGTACGCGCACCTCATAGCCGGCACGACGCATGAGCGTGGCCTCAACCTGATCATGCGACATCACCGGCCCGCCCAGAGGCGGCCCGCCAGGCAGCACCGGCAAATGACAGCTCTCGGTGAAGGGCTTGATCCGCACCAGCGCATTATGGCCCCAGAAGGGCCCGCATTCGCCCGTCCACCAGGCCTGCCCCATCGTGTAGGAGCGCATGCCATGGCGCATGCCAAACTGGAAGATACGGGCAAAGAAACTCCGCGAGGGCATGCCGACAACCAGGCTCTGGAGGATGCCGAGCCGGGGAGACGCCTGCATCATCCGCACATGGCGCACGATGGTCGAGCCTGCCATCAGGCTGTCCGCGTCAAGCGGCAGCATCAATTCGTAATTAGCGCCCCAACGCTCGCAAAAATCACGGACGTTGCCGGCCTTGAAGCCGGCATTGTCCACGCGCCGGCGATAAACGATACGATGATCGAGGCCCAGCTCCGCCTGCCAGGCGGCCACGCCCTGTTCTTCCGCCATCGCAACACCGGGATCACTGGTGTCAGAGAGAAGGAAATAATCGAACGCCTTGCCCTCGCTGGTGGCATCAAGCGAGGCTCGAACGGTCTTCAGCCGCGCAATCGCCCGTGACGGGTCCTCATTGCGCAATGTCATGAGGATGGCGGTGCGGATCGACAGCCTTTCATAGCCATCACCGCTTGTCGCGTAAGGGGCGACCCGTTCCTTGCCATTGTCGACACCATGCAGAAGCCACAGACCAACGACAGCGTTCCAGAAGCCCAGAACCGTCCATGGCGTGGCGATGGCGAAGGCCAGCAGAACCAGCACGGTCGCCAGCGAGAAACCATCGGCGCCGAGCACCCGGATGGCGACCGCGTTCATGGCAAGCCAGGTCACCACGTTCAGCGTCAGCATGAGAATACGGCGGCGGTTCAAATCGCTTAATTCACGGCTCACACTGGACGGAATGGCAGCAACCGGACTATTGGCGAAAGGAGAAGGGTCGGGGCGCAAGTTCATGTGGGCGACCAGGGTCAGAGGAAGGACAGGAAGGTGGCAGCAGGTGCTAACGGCAACGTCATGAACGGTCGATGTATGCCATCTGCAGCTTCGGCGCTATGGTATGTCGTGCCGGGGCACGCCGAATTGCGCTCTGAGCCGCTGGCGGCGCCAGGCGATGGCCATGCGCTGGTGCGCAGCCTTTTCAGCCTGGTCTCGCGCGGCACCGAGCGTCTTGTATTCACCGGTCAGGTGCCGCAAAGCGAGTGGCAGCGCATGCGCGCACCGCTGCAGGCCGGTGATTTCCCCTTTCCGGTTAAATATGGCTATGCCGCCGTCGGCGAGGTGATGGAGGGACCTGCCGATATCAGAGGGCGACATGTCTTTGCCCTTCATCCGCATCAGGACTGGTTTGTTGCGCCGCTATCATGGCTGACCGCGCTGCCTGCAGGATTGCCGCCACGGCGCGCCGTGCTCGCGGCCAATATGGAAACGGCGCTCAACGCGCTGTGGGACGGCGAAGCTCTGCCCGGCCAGCGGATTGTCGTGGTGGGGGCTGGTATCGTCGGCCTCCTCGTTGCCTATCTGTGTGCCAGATTACCGGGCGCGGACGTGACGGTTGCTGACGTCCTCACGCAGCGCAAAGCACATGCCGAGGCCTTTGGCGCCCGATTCTGCCATCCTGACGCACTCGATGACAGCGCCGATCTTGTCTTCCACACCAGCGCCCACCCCTCCGGTCTTGCCGCCGCACTCTTAGCCTGCGCCCATGAGGCGACGATTGTCGAAATGTCATGGTACGGAGAAAAACAGGTGGCGGCGGCGCTGGGTGGAGCCTTTCATGTGCGCCGCCTGCGCCTCATATCCTCCCAGGTAGGTCATGTGGCACCGGCGGTCCGCGCCCGCTGGAGCCATGGGCGCCGGCTCGCCAAGGCGCTTGAGCTCCTGCGGGACCCGGCACTTGACCGTCTGCTTGATCAGGACATCGCCTTCCACGACATGCCCGCCGCCTGCCCCGCTCTCTTTGCTGCTCAAGCAACTGGACTTACCGCTGTGATCGGCTATAGCGAGGCGCCGAAAGCCGGATAGTGGAGCTACCATGTACTCAGTCGAAGTCCGCGATCGCATCATGATCGCCCATTCCCTGCCCAACCCGTTCTTCGGGCCCGCGCAGAACATGCACGGCGCGACCTTTATCGTCGACGTGGCGTTTTTTCGTGAGAAGCTGACGGCGGAAAACGTCGTCGTTGATATCGGCGCCGCACTCACCGTCCTGTCACAGACGCTGAAGCCGCTCGCCTATCAGAACCTCGATGCGCTACCGCAATTCAAGGGTGTGCTGACGACGACTGAATTCCTGTGCCGCTATATTTTTGATCGTATGGCGGATGCCGTCAAAAATGGTGCACTCGGCAAGGATGCGAGTGGCCTTGCAAAGATCCGCGTGACACTGGTCGAGACCGACCTGGCGCGCGCGTCTTATGAAGGCAGCCCTGCTTGAGCCACTCATTTTTCGCCGTCCCAGGCGATCTTTCGGCTGCAACCGGCGGCTATGCCTATGACCGGCAGGTGATGGCTGAGTGTGCGGGCCGTGACTTCACGCTCACTCATTGCCCTCTGCCCGGCGGCTACCCTGATCCAAGCGACAAGGAGCGCCAGCAGACAGCACGGATTCTGGCAGCCTTGCCACGAGGGCTTCCCCTTCTCATCGACGGTCTGGCGCTCGGCGCCTTCGACAGCGCGACGATCGAAGCCATCCACTCTCCCCTGGTTGCGCTCGTCCACCATCCTCTCGCCTACGAAACAGGCTTGCCGGAATGGCGCCGCGCCATTCTGCTCACAAGCGAAAGACTGGCACTCGCCTCGGCACAGCGGGTGATCGCGGTCAGCCGGGCGACGGCGAACCTGTTGGTGGAAGAATATGGCGTGCCGGACAGCAAGATCACCATCGCCGAACCGGGAGTAGCCCGCGGGGCGCGGGCGCGGGGCTCGGGCGATCATCGCCTGTCGCTTCTCGCGGTTGGCGCCATATCGCCACGCAAAGCTTACCCCTTGCTGGTTGAAGCGCTGGCCAGCCTGCCCTTGCAAAACTGGCACCTGACAATCGTCGGCCCGGTTCTGGACACCAGCGAAGCGCAAAAAATCGAAGCCATCGTCCAGCGTCACGATCTTGGCGCCCACATCCGACTTGCGGGGCGGATTGATGCCGAGGCGTTGGCAGCCTGCTATGATAAAGCTGATCTCTTCGTCATGGCCTCCCTGTTTGAAGGCTATGGCATGGTGGTAACGGAAGCGCTCGCGCGCGGTTTGCCGATTGTCTCGACGACCGGGGGAGCACTGGACTCAACCGTGCCTGATGATGCCAGCCTCAAAGTGCCGCCAGGGGATGTTGCGGCGTTCGCCGGCGCCCTTCACAGCCTGATGGTTGATCGGCAATTGCGAACCGCCAAAGCGGAAGCAGCTTGGCAAAGAGCCTCCGATCTGCCTAGTTGGGCTCAGTGCGCGACAATGATCGTCAACGTCCTGAAAGGGGTTGCCCGATGAGCGGATTTTCGCCGGACTGGCTCCTTTTACGCGAACCAGCCGACCATGCGGCACGCGCCGGCAATGTCGCGGACGCGGTTACGGCACAGTTCGCAGCGCGCGGTGATATCACCATACTCGATCTGGGCTGCGGTGCCGGCTCAAACCTGCGCGGGACCTATCAGCTTCTGCCCAAGCACCAGAGCTGGCACATGGTGGATTACGATCCGCTGCTGCTGGAAAGCGCGCGTGACCAATTGATCCGCTGGGCCGACGAAGTCATCGCGGCGCCAGCAGGCAACCAGTCACTCACACTGATCAAGGGCGAACGCACGATCAACGTTCACCTGGTTGCCGCCGATCTGGCAAAGGGAATGGAGGAGGTTGTTCCCGACAAGGTTGACCTGATCACGGCTGCGGCCTTCCTCGATCTGTGCTCGCAAAGCTGGATCGATGGCTTTACGGCCGCCATCGCCAAAAGGGGTGTCGCCGTCTTCACGCCACTCATTTACGATGGCCGTGACCGGTTCGATCCGCCTCATCCTGATGATTACGACATGCTGGCTGCCTTTCATAAGGATATGCTGCGCGACAAGGGATTTGGTCCAGCGATTGGCCCGAAGGCTGCCGAGGTCTTTGGCAATGCGTTACAGAAGGCCGGATATCGCGTGCTGCTGGGGGATAGCCCGTGGGAGCTTGACGTTTCCGACACGCTGGCAATCGCGCTGGCTCAAGGCTTTGCCGAAGCCGTGACGGCGGGCAGTGAGATCGACAATGACGTCGTCGAACGCTGGCTTGATTACCGGCTTGAACACGGGACGTGGAAAGTCGGCCACACCGACGTTTTCGCGGTCAGGCGGAGAGGGTGAATCATCTTGGAACGAGAACGTTTTCAGCGGTTTGACATACGTTCCTGAGGTTACGAATCTACTGCAACTCGTGCTGTCCACCAGCTGATCTGCAAAGATCAGCGCGCGCCGTCTCCGGCGTTTGCCCCGGGTTGTCAAAAAAGATACCCGCGCTGTGAAAACACGTTCACAGCGCGGGCGATGTCGTTTCAATCCTTCATATTTTCATGCTGGGCTGCGGCAGGTGCGCCCCAACATAGCTCTCAGCGCGCCGGGCGCGGACGCTTGGCTGTGCCGCTCTTGTCGAGCCAGCCCACCCGCTCGCCACCAGCGGCCCGCTCGCCCCCTGCACGCTCGCCATGAGGGCGGGCAGTGCGAGGGCGGTGACCGTGAGGGCGCGGTTCAGCGCCGCGTTCGCCAGCTGGACGATGGTCTGATGCTTGCTCGCCGCGACGTGGATCGGGAGCACCCTGCTCGCGGGGGCGGTATTCGGGGCGACGCGGCTTGGCTGCATGTCCCTCGCCGCGATGGAGATCAGGCGACCATGGGGTGGGGGCCCGAGCATCGCGGGGCCGCGTCTCCTGATCGCGACCGCTGTGGCGGATACGCTCCTCCGATGACCGCTCATCGCGCTGGCGATCTTCCGGGCTGCTGCCTTCGCCGCCGCGATGGTCGACATGACGCCCGCCTTGCGGACGCCCCTCGCCAAACCGACGCTCGCCGCCGGGGCGTCCAAAACCTGGACGACCCTGCGGACGTCCACCGAACGGGCGGCCGGGCGATTTGCGCGGCGCTTCCTCGACGATTTCTTCCCGCCCGCCGTCAAAGCCCGGCGGCATCGGCATCACTGTTACCTGCTGGCGGATCAGCTTTTCGATGCCACGCAGCAAAGGCCGTTCCTCGCCATTGCAGAAGGAAATGGCGATACCGGCAGCGCCGGCGCGCGCGGTGCGGCCGATGCGATGCACGTATTGCTCTGGCACATGCGGCAATTCGTAATTGAAGACATGGCTCACCGCATCGATATCGATGCCGCGCGCGGCGATATCGGTTGCAACCAGCACCCGGCAGCGTCCGGTCTTGAAATCGCTCAAGGCCCGCTCGCGCTGGTTCTGGTTCTTGTTGCCATGGATGGCGGCGGCATTGATATTGCTCTTCTCAAGCGATTTCACCACCTTGTCCGCGCCGTGCTTGGTGCGGGTGAAGACAAGGGTGCGGGTGATTGCCGGATCTTTCAGCAATTCCACCAGCAGCGCCTGCTTGCGCCCGCCCGAGACGAAGACCACATGCTGGTCGACGCGCTCGGCGGTGGTGGCAACGGGTGCCACTTCGACGCGCTTGGGATTGGTGAGGAAGGCGCTCGCCAGTTCAGCAATCGATTTTGGCATGGTGGCCGAGAAGAACAGGCTCTGGCGCTGTTTTGGCACGAGATTGACGATGCGGCGAAGGGCATGAATGAAGCCCAGATCGAGCATCTGGTCGGCTTCATCAAGCACCAGCACTTCGATGTCCTTGATCGTCAGCGCGCGCCGGTCAATGAGATCAAGCAGGCGGCCGGGCGTGGCAACGACGATGTCGACGCCGTGCGCCATTGCCTTTTCCTGGCTGTAGAGGCTGACGCCGCCGAAAACGACGTTGATCGACAGGCGCAGATGGCGCCCATAGGTCTTGCAGCTCTCGGCGATCTGGCCGGCAAGCTCGCGCGTCGGGCTTAAAATCAGAGCGCGGCAGGAGCGAGGGATACGCGGGCGCGGATTGTTAGCCAGGCGATGCAGGAGCGGCAGCGCAAAAGCCGCCGTCTTGCCGGTGCCGGTCTGGGCGATGCCGAGCAAATCGCCGCCTTCCATCACCAGCGGGATCGCCTGCACCTGGATCGGAGTGGGTGTGACATAGCCTTCGCTGGCGAGCGCCTTTTCAAGAGGCGCCGCGAGGCCGAAATCAGAGAATTGGGTCAAGATGTATCTTTCGAATCGAGTATGCGTCCCCGCGCCCTCGAAATAAGGGCGCAGAAGCGCGGGGGAAGACCACCCGCGTGACATGGGCTGTCGATGAGTTTCGAGGAGTGGGGAAAGGCTTAGGGCTTTAAACTTGCCCGGTCACGCCGACTGTCCCGACCGCACCTGTTGCGGTGCAGCACGCCCTATGACAGGGGCGGGGTAAGAAGTCAAGAAAATAGTCCATATTTCAATATCTGAATCACCGCAGCGAAGATTCAGGCGAAAAAATCCTGTTTTGGCGCTATCTTTTGGCGTCATTACCATCAGCGCCGCGGGGTGGCCCCCTGGCAGGGAGAAATCTATGGAGATCAAACGCAGCGGCTCGCAGCCCTCCAGCACAGCATCGGCTGACTATTTCAGCGGCCATGTTCGGATCGACCCGCTGTTCAGCCCGCCCGAACCGGCGCGGGTGGCGATGGCGCATGTGACCTTCGAGCCGGGGGCGCGGACCGCCTGGCACACGCACCCTCTCGGCCAGACGCTGATCGTGACGGCTGGCTGTGGCTGGACACAACGCGAAGGCGGCCCGGTTGAGACGATCCGCGCCGGCGACGTCATATGGTTTCCCCCCGGCGAAAAGCACTGGCATGGTGCGACCCCAACCACAGCCGTCAGCCATATCGCCGTTCAGGAGAAACTCAACGGGAAAACCGCTGAATGGCTTGAACATGTCAGTGATGAGCAATACCGCGCCTGACAAATGGGCCGGGACGCCTGCGGCCATTTGGTTCAGATGATGGTCCATGGCGCGTTCGATTAGCTCAGGCAAAATCGAAACCGGTTTCCGCACCGCACGGACGCTCTAGGATGCGTCCGAAACGGGCCCGGCGGGGCGTCCGGTCAATCGGCGCAAGAGCGCGTTCGTGGCAATCCGCTCGCGGGCATGCCAGAAGGCGGCAGCCGACATGCCCTTCAGCGAAAGTGGCAGCAGCAGATTGTGAAGTGGCAGGCGACGGGCGCCAAAGCGCGTCTTGTATTCATAATCGCCCATTGCGAAATCGAAAAAACGGATCCCGCGCCCGATCGCGGTGCGGATCGTGTAATCGGTGACAATCGTGCCAAGCGAAAATCGCGTCCATTCCCCAAAGACATTGGCGAGCCGCAGGTAAACGAGATAATCGCCGTTGCGCACAGCAAAGCTGACGGCAAGTTTTTCGCTTCCGACCGAAAGTCCGCAAAGCAGGGTTTCTTGGCCAAGGAACCCTGTTTCGACAAGGCGGGAATAGAAGGCGGCCACGTTGGGCTCATTCAAATGGTATTGCTTGCCGATTTCGCCGATGCGGGTTTCCTGCATCCGGTCGAGGCAGGCAAGATCGGAATACGCAGCGGCAAGATCGGCGGGCGCGCTGGCCCGGGCACCCTCAAGATCGGCGAAACGACGGCGATGCCGGATCACGGATTGACGATGCGATTTGCCAAGGCCGTTCTGGTAGGCTTGCTCGGTAGCGGGCAATTCAAGGAGCCAGCCGGAAAACCGGTTCTGCCGTGCAGCAGGATGCGCGTGAAACGGGTTTTTGAGGCTGCCAACCATCGGGCAGAGCCGATCGAGGCGGAGGAGATCGGCGCGCGGCAAGGCGGCGCGCAGCAGCCGCCAGAGCGTCGCGGGATCGGGCAGGCTGGCATGGCGGGCGGGATCGAGCATGGGGGCGGCATAATCGGAGACGCCCAGATCCGGGGATTCAAGCACGAGGAGCGGCCCGATGCGCCGGCGAATGAGCGGCAGCGCCAGCAGAATCGTGCCTTGATGATCCTTCAATGTCACCAGAAACGGCTCGATGGCGGGATCGGCGGCGAAGATCTCGAACCATGCCGAAAGCCAGTGCCGGCTTTGGAACGGCGTGCAGGCCAGGGGCGCGACCTCGTCGGCAATCTCCCCATAGGCCCGGAACGGCGTGGATTGCGCAACAAACCCGGCCGCTTCTGCCATCGCACGAGGCAGAGTTGTCTCGCGCGGGCTCAAGAACTTGAGGGGCAGGCGAGCTTCGAGGATCATGCAATCTTCCCGCGCAACCGATAAGGCCCGGAAAGAAACCCTGAAAACATCTCGATTTCCTTTATAAGCGCGAGGCAAATCAGGGCCCATCGGGTTCATGGTCAAGGCTCGGTAAAGATCCTTTGGCCATCATTCCTTTGCCAGAGGTGGACACGCTTGCGCCTGTCACCAGGCAATGATCCTTTTCCGTCCTCCAGCGAGGAGCGGGGATTCCCGCATCGGCGAAGTGTCCACCTTTATGCCTCGTCGTCGGATAATGAAGAATTTTTCCGTCACTAAGCTTCTAACGGCGCCCGGAAATGATCTGTCGGTCATCCCCAAGAAAGCCCCTCGCAACGCCGCTTTCAACGGCGGCTCGGATTCGTTTCCGCGCAGGACTGGTTTCGTTTTTGTGACAGCCAGCCCGCACGTCATACCATGTTCACACAAGTCGGATTTGAGCAAAAGCGCGGTTTTCGGGGGGCATGGTCATGAAGCGCGTTGGTCTGGGTTTGGTGACTATTGTTCTTTGGCACACAGCGGCGCATGCGCTCGATGTTACGGTGCTCAACGAGGCTGATCCCGCGCAAAGGTTGCCTGTCATTCAAACCCCGGGGGGGCGAAACCTTGCCTATTCGCTCGGCATCGGCTCTGGCGCCTTCCGGCATCCGCAAGATCCGCCGAACATCTTATGGACCGTGGGCGATCGCGGCCCCAATATGACCTGCGGCGAGGCTGGCAATCTGCTTTCCAAGGACATTGGCGAGCTTTGCCGGAAACATCGCAATGGCCGGGTTTACCCCATGCCCGGCTATGTCCCTTCCATCTACAAGGTTGAGCTGGATCTTGTGGCGAACCAATTTCGGGTGATCGAGACCATTCCGGTCAAGACGCGCAGCGGCAAGCCAATTTCTGGCCTGCTGAACCCTCAAACCAAGGCGACGAAGGATACGGGGCTGGATATGTCCGGCAATGTTTTGCCTGACAATGCCGATAATCTCGACCTTGAGGGTCTCGTTCGCCTCTCGGATGGCAGCTTCTGGATCGGCGAGGAGATGGGACCATCCATTGCCCAACTATCCTCAGATGGGCGGATCCTGCGCCGCTTCGTGCCGGAAGACCAGGTTGGCGATTATCAGCGATCCGAGGCGGAGATTATCGGGGCCTTGCCGGCCGTCCTGTCGAAGCGGCAGGGAAATCGCGGGATTGAATCGATCGCCCTGTCGCCTGACGAGCAGTTTATCTATTTCATCCTGCAGAACCCGCTCGCCAACCCGAATGCCGCTACCTATGAGAAAGCAAAAAACACCCGGATTTTCAAGTTCGACCATCGCGCCGGCAAGCTTGTCGGGGAATGGGTCTATCAATTGGATGATCCGCGGAGCTTTGCTCTCGACCCTTCCGAAAAACAGAATGACCCGCGCATTTCCGAGCTGACCGCCTTGGGGCCAGATCGGTTGCTTGTCCTTGAGCGCACGGAAAAAACCACCAAACTTTACGAGATCGTACTGGCAGGCGCCGCCAATATCCTTGGATCGGCGTGGGACAGGGTGGAAACAAGCCCCTCGCTGGAAGGTGAGAATGATTTGGCCAAGTTGGGCCTCGTCCCTGTCAGCAAGACCCTGCGCTTTGATACTGCGCGCGATTTTAAGTCCGCGCCTGAGAAGATCGAAGGCGTGGCCTTCCTTGCCGATGGCGCCATGGTTCTCATCAATGACAATGATTTTGGCATTCGGGGTGACCAGACGAAAATCCTGATCGTGAGGGGTGCCGTCTCGCCCGATCCCATGGTTTATCGACGCTAGAGCGGGTTCCAACCCGATTGATTCCTACGGCCCTTGGAATGACCTGTTGGTCATTTCCGAGGGCCATAGGTATGAGGTGCATAGGAATTCGCGGCAAATTGCTCTAGGCATTTGATTGCGCATCATCTTTTTCCGCCAGCCGCAATCCACCTGGCGGGAGGATGCTCTAGCCGCACGCGCAATTTTGGTCGCCGCCTCAACGCGTCCTGGAGAGGCGGAAACCGAAGATAAGGTTGCCGACGTCCGGCCGGAGCCTGGCGCGAGACGCCCAAAGACTGTTCGCCAAGCAGGAACCGCGCGAAAGGCGCCGCTTGCTCAATTTCCTGCTATCGAATTGCACTTGGGAGGGCGGGAAGGTGGTCGCCAGGTTCCGCCAACCCTTTGACATGCTTGCGGAAACGATTCTCGAGACCTGAAACGAAAACGCGCCCGGAGGCGTTTTGGGGCGCGTTTTTGAAAAATGGCTCCCCGGGCAAGATTCGAACTTGCGACCAGCCGATTAACAGTCGGCTGCTCTACCGCTGAGCTACCGAGGAATGAGCGCTCATTTCGTCTGAGTGAGCGCGTATATCAGCCTCGCTTGCGCTTGTGAAGTCCATGTCGTCGATTGACGGACAGGCGATCAACCGGCGATGGTACACTTCGGCGATCATCGGCACTGGAGCAGGCACATGAAGAAAGCGCGCGAGCGATTGGAAGCTTGTTTGGCAAAGGCAGGCGAGCCAAAAGGCGAAGGCCAGCGCGTTTTCATCCGATTACTCAGTGAAAGTGCGCGCGAAGCAGCGGACGCCGCCGATCAGCGTACCAAGCGCGGTATCTCGCTGGGGCCGCTCGACGGGACGATCGTGTCGATCAAGGATCTGTTTGACATGGCAGGTGAGCCGACGACGGCGGGCGCCAAGGTATTGAAAAACGCACCAGCGGCGATCGTTGATTCGGGCGCAGCTGCCCGATTGCGCGCAGGCGGCGCCGTTCTCATCGGCAAGACAAACCTGTCGGAATTTGCCTTCCACGCCATGGGCACCAACCCGCATTTCGGCACACCGGGCAATGCGCATGACCGCACGCGCGTGCCAGGCGGATCGTCATCGGGTGCTGCCATTTCGCTCACCGACGGCATGGCCGAGATCGCGCTTGGCTCGGATACGGCCGGTTCGATCCGCGTGCCGGCTGCGCTCAATGGTCTGGTCGGATTCAAGCCGACGCAGAAGCGGGTATCGCTCAAAGGGGCTTTCCCGCTTTCCTTCACGCTCGATTCGGCCGGGCCGCTCGCTCGAACCGTCGCCGACGCCCACGCCGCCGACAGCGTTCTGTCAGGCGAGCCGCATCACGCCTTGCATGCCCAGGCCGTCAACGGATTGCGGTTGCTGCTCCCCAAGGGCGGCTTCACGCTTGAGGGGCTCGAGCCACATGTGGCAAGCGCGTTTGAAGGCGCGCTGGCGCGGCTCGCGGGTGCTGGCGCGCACATCATCGAAAAGCCGCTGCCGATTTTTGATGCGATGGTGGCGGTTCAGGCGCGCGCCGGCTTCTCGCCCATCGAAGCCCTCTATATTCACCGCGAGCGTATCGACAAGGAGCGCGAACATATGGATCCCGTGGTCGCAAGCCGCATCGAGCGCGGGCGTGGCGTTACGGCCATCGAATATCTCGGCATGATCCGCGAGCGCGCCGCGCTGGTGCAGGAGATCGACGAGGTGCTGGCACCCTACGACGCGCTCGTCATGCCAACCTCGCCCATTGTTGCGCCGTTGATCGCGGACGTATTGGCGAGCCTCGAGGCCTTCATGCCGAAGACCCTGGCACTGATCCGCAATCCGATCATCGCCAATTTCTTCGATCTGTGCTCGGTATCGCTGCCAGCGCCGACCGACGGACTACCGGTCGGTATCATGTTCACTGCCCGCCACGGCCATGACAAGCGCCTGCTGGCGATCGCCGCCGGTATCGAGGCGGTTCTGGCAACATAGCCAGACGAGCTTGATGATCAGACCGGTTTGGTGGTGCGCTTGTAGAGAAGGAGCGTCTTATAGCTTCCTGCCGGTTCGATGATGCCGCGCGACACCAGTTCAGCAACGTCCTTTTCCGCCGAATTCCACGCATAGCTGCCGGTATAGAACAAAAACCAGCCACCGGGCCGGGTGACCTTGGCAAGCTCAAGCCCGACCTCAAGATCGGTAAGTGCGCCATAGGCATCATTCTTCTCGGTACGGAATTCGCGCAAATGGAACAAGGTTACCACATCAAGTGGCGGCAAGAGGCGAGCATTGAGGGTGTAAATATCTCCGAAATAACAGACGTAATGCTTTGAAACTTCAGGATTTTCGATGAGAAGTTTTACGTAATCATCATATTCCTGCGGTGCAGCCGTGATCGACAGGCAGACATTACCAAGCCCGTCGCGCGCGCATTCAACACCCACGTGATGATGTCCGCCGGAGCCGAAATGATAAAGCGTGCTGTGTTTTACGCCGATTTCCTTCAGCCACTGGGTGAAATGGATATCGCAAGGGCATTGCTCTTCGCTCAGGCCCCAGTAGGCATCCCAGAAATGCAAGCTCATCGTATGTCCCCATGAACAATGTCGCCGGCAAACTCTGTTGTTACGGCTGAACCCATCGTGAATGGATTTATCCTCGCACCCGGCTGGCCGAGCCTGTAACAGGCAGTGAAGGAGACGCTCATCATGGTCGAACTTCTCACCGGCGCGGGCGCGCTGATCAGCCGCTACGAAGTCCTGTTCTGCGATGTCTGGGGCGTGCTGCATGACGGGCGCACCGCCTATCCCGGAGCCAATTCCTGCCTGCCGCGCTTCCGCGCCGGTGGCGGGCGCGTTATTCTTGTATCGAATGCCCCGCTGCCAGGCGATGCGGTTGCCGGCGTACTGGACAGCAAGGGCGTGAGCCGGCTGGCGTGGGACGCGATTGTCTCGTCAGGTGATCTGACGCGCCTGCGCATGGCGGAACTGGGTTTGAACGCCATCCACCATATCGGCCCGTCGCGCGACCTGCCGCTGTTTGCAGGGCTGGTGCAAAAACTGGTTGCCTTCGACGCAGCCGAAGCGCTCGTCGTCACCGGCCTCGTTCATGATGCGCGCGAAACAGCGGACGATTACAGACAGCTGCTTGAGGCAGCGTTAGCAAAGCATCTGCCCCTCATCTGCGCCAATCCCGATCTCAGCGTCGAGGTGGGTGGCCGGTTCTATCCGTGTGCGGGGGCGATTGCCGCGCTCTATGCGCAGATGGGCGGAAAGGTGTGCTGGGAAGGCAAACCCTATCCTGCGGCCTATGAGCTGGCCTTCAAGGAGGCCGAAAAACTCGGCAACCGTCCGGTCAAACGCGACCAGGTGCTGGCAATCGGCGATGCGGTCCGCACCGATCTGGCGGGTGCGGCGCGGGCTGGCATCGATGCGCTCTTCATTGCCGGCGGCCTCCATCGCGAGGCCTTGATGGCCGGTGATGTCATTGATCAGCGCAAGCTTGATGAGGCGCTTGGCGACGAGGCGGCGACCACGCGCGCCGCCATGCCCTATCTCGTGTGGTGAGTGTCAGGGGATGGCGCGACGCAATTCCCGGATCACACCCAAGAGCGGGCGAAAGCTCATCGTGATACGCGACTGGCCATGCGGGATACGGACGGCACGAAACACCACATTGGCACGCAGAATTTCCGTGCTCCGGCCATCGACATCGGCAAACCACCAGGGGTGAAAGGCGTCATTGAGCACGAGGAAGCCGCCTCCGGCCGGCGCAGTTGCCTCGATCACGATGTCGGTATTGGCATAAGATACGAGCCGCGCCTCCCCTTTGCCGGGCTGGCCGGAAAAGCCACCCGGCAGACGCTCAAGAACAACCGTTTCCAGCGGATCGGCATTGGGCCACACACCGCTGACAAGCAGCGTCTTTGCAGGAGCCGCGACCGCGCCCGTTGTAACAAAGACCCGCGGCAAGGTCTGCGGATTTTCATAGAGATACGACCCGCCCGGCCTGCCGATAAGCGAGAGTTTTCCTTCAGGCAGCGCCTTGTCGACCGCCTCGATTGGCAGCGGGCTGACGATGAAGCGCAAACCCAGCAGCGCCGACAGCCGTGACGCATAACTGGGGAAAAGGGGCGTAAATCTGCGCTGATCCGGCAGGCCGATCGTGTCATCAGCACCCACAGCAGATGAATAAATGCCATCGCGCAGCGGATTATAGCCAAGCGTATGGTCAAGCCCGTGAACGAGGCTCGCATTGGGCCAGTGAAAGCCCAGGCCCACCAGTTCGACGCGGTCCTGAGCACCCTGCTCGCCGCGCTTGTTCAACGCGTCGCGCAAGGCGGCAATCACCGGATCATCGCTTTGCGGATCAAGGACGGCATAATTGGCAGGCGGCAGGCCGGTCGACGGATTGACGCCATTGTTCCAGACAAGATCGCCTGCGACCACCGCAATCGCCGCAAGCGCAAGCGGGCGCTGATGGCGCCGGTGCAACAGGACAGCTGCGGCAATGACAGCGATGGCGAGCGCCAGGAAGATTGCGGCCGTCAGCAGCGGCTCACCCGCTTTGAGCGGAAACTGCTTGAATGACAGCGCCAGCCACAACCCAGCGCCAAGGGCTGTCAGAGCCGCTATTGCCGCAACCGCAATCATCGCCCGCCGCGGCGCGGGATTGTCGCTCAGCAGGCGGTGGAGCGCATAACCAGCGAGAATTCCGGTGCCAGCACCGATCAGAAACAGCGCATCGGCGGGGCGCCGATACAACGCCACACCCGGCATCAGCTTGTAGTAGAGGGCGAAAAGCGGCGTGTACCAGCCCAACGCATAGGTGAGCAAAAACAGCATGGCGATGGTGAAGGGGCGGATGTCGCGGCGCCATAAAGCCGTCACGCGGGTGAGGATGAGCAGGATCGGCAAGGCGCCGCAATACATGACGAACATGTTCTGGGCGAGGAAGATGCCGGTCCAGTTCCACACGAAGCTCGGCGGCCCCCAGACCTCCGCCTGCGGTCCGCTGGAGCCGTAAAGATCGGCGATGAATAGGGTCAGAAAATGGGCGGGGTGAAGCGAGCCGCGCCCTGCACCTTCCAGATCGATCTCCGGCCGGTTGGATTGGGCGGCAAAGAGCGCCGACATGATGAGTGGCAAGGCGGTGATGAGCGCACCGGCTATGGCGGCAAGCGTCAGGGGCGGAAGGCTGCGGACAATTGCATCCGGCCTGCCCAGCCAATGGCGCAGGACGCTTGCCGCCAGCAAATAGCAGCCGAGCAAGGCGACCTGATCGCGCCCCAGGACCATCAGCCCGGCAAAGACCCCGGCGCACAGGCCATAGCCGAGCGGTTGGCGGCGCAAGCCGCGATCGAGGCACACGAAGGCCATAGGCAAATACACAAGCGAGAGAATCTGCCCGATATGCTGGACACGCCAGGCGGCGGCGGCACCAAAGGCAAAACAGAGAGCAGCGATCACCGCGCCCGCCCAGTGCCAGCGCCGATCGGCAAAAATGACAATGATCGCCATTGCGCCAAGACCCAGCATGGCAAAGGTCACCGCATCGGCGGCGATCATCGATGGCGAGGAGTTGAAGAGCGCCAGCAAGAGAAAAGGGGGCGAGAAAATCAGCGATTGCGGATCGGCGATCTGGGGATGACCGGCAAAGACGTTGTTGGCCCAAAACGGGCTATGGCCGCTATGAAGCGCTTCAGCAAGAAAAACGAGCTGGGGGTAGAAATGGGCCTTGGCGTCCCATGGAATGGTGACGCTACCGGAGAGCCACGGCCAGCAAAACAACGCCCATACGAGCCAGAACATCAGCCAGCATCGCCCGTAAGGCCAGTTTCGACCGAAGTTCGGCTCTGATTGTCCGGTCATTGACGAAGGGGCTCCCCGCACAAAAACAACATTCACGACAAGTTCAGATTAATCATGGCATTTGCTGCCGATAACTTCGGCGGGAATGGAAGAACTTTCGACGTGTCGCTCATGGCATGAGCGAGGTTGTTGATCTCTTGCACGTTTTTGAGTTTATGGACTTTCTTGTCAATGTTTTACCGTTTGATCGCTCACACACGCTGCGCTTGAACAATCAGGAAAGGCGAAAGCGATTTCACCCCGGGGACCGACCATTCACGACAGTTTCGCTCATTTTGAAGCTCAATCTCTGGTGATCGCCCAGCTCGGGCAATCGCTCGATGG
>NZ_JAKFWN010000027.1:0-24399 GCF_021731865.1 Raskinella chloraquaticus (SeqCode)
TCGATGAGGATCTGATGGTCTTGCCGTTCATCTGGGCTGCGGCTGGAACGCCCAATGCGGTGTTTCGTCTGACGCCGCAGGAACTCCTGGAAATCTCGGGCGGCCACACGGCTGATATCAAGGAAAAGCCCGGCGGTTAGAATACGGTCGGAACGGCTGGCAAGATCAGATCGCTCGGTGGATGAACGTCCGGGCGAGGTCACCACGCCCAAGGGCTCGCGAAGTTATGAGGTCTTGAAGGTCGAGTGGAAGTAACGTGGCGCGCAACTCAGCGTGAGTGCCGTCGCGATCGCTTGACAGGTTCGGGGGCGGTCGATTATCGGTCGAAGCGGGCCCGATATCGGGTTCGACACCACCTATCAGAGGACGAACCTGCAATGCTTCCCAAGATTAATCCTGGACTGACGCGCCGCACACTCGCACTGGGCGTGGCGGCCGCTGCCGCCTGGGCGAGCCTGCCCGTCGTCGGGACGGGGTCCGCTATGGCTGCGGACGGCGATCCAAAGCACAAGGCGCTTTTGGCGGCGGCAGGCGCCTGTTTGGCTGCTGCTGAAATCTGCCACGCCCACTGCCTGAAGGTGCTCGGCACTGGTGACACGTCTCTCAAGATCTGCGCGCCGCTGGTCTCGGCGACAATCCCGGTTTGCCAGGCCCTCGTCCGCCTCGCAGTCCTCGACCATGGCCAGCTGAAGGAATTTGCCAAGGCCTGCTTGAACGTGTGCGCCGATTGCGAGACCGAGTGCCGCAAGCACGCGGGCCACCACGCCGAGTGCAAGGTCTGTGCGGAAGCCTGCGCCGTGTGCATTCGCGAGTGCAAACAGCTTATTTCTGCCTGAGGCGACACGCGCGCATGGCGATCGCTGACCGCCGGTTGTGAACGGGTGACGCGAGTGGGCTAAATCTCGCGCCTAGCGAGTGGCCAGCCGGGTTCCCGCAGCATCATCCGCAACGATGTCGTTGGGCGGGGCGCGCGGATTTGTCGGCAATGCGCCGTTTCGAAACAGAGCGCGCCCGGTGGGGTGGCAGGTGCTGTCATGAGCCCTGACAAGATAACGACGAAAGATCTCACCATATCCCTGGTAAACGAGGCCGTCATTGGCACGCAGGAAATCCTCGCGATGCTGCTGGTAGACGGCAGGCAGTCGATACCATGGCAGGCCGGGATGGCGATGATGGACGAAATGCAGATTGTTGAACAGGAAGAGTGGCCCGAGGATCCAAGAATTCTCGATGATGGCCGTTCGTTTCTCGATCTCGTCGCAGGCGCGATGCTCGGCAAAGGAGCGGATGAAGGTGATGGCGGTTGGCGCCAGCGCGAAGCCGAGCGCATATTGCCAAAAGGGCAGGCCACATATGGCGATGATCCACCACAGGGCGAGTGCGACCCACACACCATGCCAGAGCCAGATGCGAAGCCGTTTGGGCTCGCCGATCAGGATCGCCCGCCCTTCATCGCGCCAGAACATGGCGATTGACCAGAACGGGCCGATGAGCAGCCGCCCGGCGAGGGTTGATTGTGCGGTCACCAGACCACGCTCGAGACGGGACAGTTTCTGCCAGTCCTCGCCGCGCCAGTAGCGACTTTCCGGGTCATCCAGCGGGTCGGTCAGGCGCTCATCGCGATGATGGCAGAGATGGGTCTGGCGGTAGCGCTCATAGGGCAGCCACAGCCAGAGCGGGGGTGTCGCCAGGCCCTCGTTAAGGGCGCGGGAGCGGGTCGGGTGCCCATGCATGATCTCGTGCTGGAGGGAGCCCCACAAGGTGCCACACAGCGCGGCTGCGATGAGCCATAGCGGCAGGGCTATGGCATCGTGAAACCAGGTAAGCCCGAGCCAGGCGCTGTAAACAAGGCCGATCAGAGCAATCGTCGGCCATTCGACGCCAGCACGCGGTGCGACGGCGCGCATGTTGTCTTCGATCATGATGTGGATGTGCCTCCAAGAGTGCGGCCCCGACGAATCACTCTGAAATCACAAGACCTAAGGAATGCAGCCTTGGACACTTATTCGTCAATGGCTTATAACGCTGGAATAATACTTAAGCGCGGGCGCCATGAACGATGATATCGACCTCTCCGCTCTGGCTGACGATGACCTCGTCGTTCAGATGCATCAGGATCTCTATGACGGGCTGAAGGACGAAATCGAGCAGGCGACCCGCATTCTGCTGGCGCGCGGCTGGACGCCCTATGACGTGCTGACAAAAGCCCTCGTTGAAGGCATGCGTATCGTCGGCGTCGATTTCCGTGATGGCATTCTCTTCGTGCCGGAGGTGTTGATGGCTGCCAACGCCATGAAGGCGGGGATGGCGATCCTGCGGCCGTTGCTGGTTGAAACCGGCGCACCCAAGGTCGGCAAGATGGTGATCGGCACCGTCAAGGGCGACATTCATGACATCGGCAAGAATCTGGTGTGCATGATGATGGAAGGCGCCGGGTTCGAGGTGATCGATCTGGGGATCAACACATCGGTCGAGCGCTATCTCGATGCGCTGGAAGCCCACCGCCCCGAAATTCTTGGCATGTCAGCCCTGCTCACCACGACAATGCCCTATATGAAGGTGGTGATTGAAGCGATGAAGGCGAAGGGCATCCGCCATCAGCATATTGTTCTGGTCGGAGGCGCGCCGGTCAATGAACGGTTCGCCGAGGAAATCGGCGCTGACGCCTATTGTCGCGATGCCTCGGTTGCGGTTGAGACAGCGCGCCGCCTGATCACGCAAGGCGCAGCACGGACGGCGTGAGCGCGGACAGGCTGTTTCCGCGCGAATTTGAAAAGCGCGCCGGTCGCTCACTCCATTCTTGACGCAGAGGCGCGAATTAGGTAGTCACAACGCCGCTGGCGCGGCTGATGAAGCCGCGCCGCATCTTTTGGTGGCAGCCGGCGCGGTTGTCGTCAAAGCGGGCGCAAGCGACCTGGTGGTCGCATGCACCGTCACCAATTCCGGTCAACGACTGAAAAAGCCGACCGCCTTTGCAGGTTGGGACGAACGAGGTCAACAATGTTCGCAGTCATCAAAACCGGCGGCAAGCAGTACAAGGTTGCCGCCGAGGATGTGATTACGATTGAGCGCCTGCCCGGTGAGGCAGGCGAAACGATCATTTTCAACGACGTTCTGCTGGTGCAGGACGGGGCCGGCCTGCAGGTCGGTGCACCGATGGTCTCGGGCGCGTCGGTTGCCGGCATGCTGGTTGAACAGGCGCGCGGACCGAAGGTGATCGCCTTCAAGAAGCGGCGCCGGCAGAATTCGCGGCGCAAGCGCGGTCATCGCCAGGATCTGTCGATCGTCAAGATCACTGACATCCTGCTGGGCGGTGCCAAGCCGTCGGTCAAAGCCAAGGCAGCCAAGCCGGAAGCAGCACCCATGCCCGCCCCTGCGGCAGGCACGGCAGGTGCGGCCGGCCATAATCTGTCGTTGATTTCCGGCATCGGACCGACGATCGAAAAGAAGCTGATTGCAGCCGGCATCACCAGCTGGAGCCAGATTGCTGCCTGGGGTCCGGATGAGCTTGCCAAATTCGACAAGGAACTGGCGCTGCGTGGTCGCGCGACGCGTGAGGAATGGGTCGAGCAGGCGAAGGAACTTCTCGCCGGCAAGCCACCTCGCGCCAAGGTCGATCAGGCGGAACTGGCTACAGACAGCAAAAATAAGTAAGTTCGGGTATTCTTTTTCTCAATTCCTCCCACGGGAGACGGTGACATGGCACATAAAAAAGCAGGCGGCTCATCGCGTAACGGTCGCGATTCCGAATCGAAGCGGCTTGGCGTCAAGAAATTTGGCGGCGAGACGGTGATCTCGGGCAACATCATCGTGCGTCAGCGCGGCACGCGTTGGCATGCGGGTGCGAATGTCGGCATGGGCAAGGACCATACGCTGTTCGCCACCGCCGAGGGCGTGGTGCGCTTTCGTACCTCCAAGGGCGGCAAGCAGAGCGTAGCGGTGCTCCCGCCGGTTCCAGTCGCTGCCGAGTGACCCTGCCGGGCGCTCGATTGTTCCGCGCCCCGACCGTATGATTATCAACAGGGGAGGCGGGCATCCGCCTCCCTTTGTTGTTCAATATTCCCTCTCGAATTCGACCAGTCGCACATGAAATTCCTTGATCAGGCCAAGATATGGGTGAAGGCCGGCGATGGTGGCGCGGGCGCGGTGTCGTTTCGTCGTGAGAAATTCATTGAATATGGCGGGCCTGACGGTGGCGATGGCGGGCGCGGTGGCAGTGTCATCGTCGAATGTGTGCAGGGTCTCAATACGCTCATCGATTACCGCTATCAGCAGCATTTCAAGGCCAAGATCGGCGGCCACGGCATGGGGCGCAATCGCCATGGCGCCAACGGTGCCGACGTGGTGCTGAAAGTCCCGCTCGGCACGCAGATCTTTGATGCAGACGATGAGAATTTGCTCGCTGATTTCACGGAGATCGGCCAGAAACTGGTGATTGCCAAAGGCGGCAATGGCGGTTTCGGCAATGCCTATTTCAAATCGTCGGTCAACCGTGCGCCGCGCCATGCCAATCCCGGCCTTGAGGGCGCGGAGATGTGGCTGCTCTTCAAGCTGAAACTCATCGCTGATGCCGGGCTGGTCGGCCTGCCCAATGCCGGCAAGTCAACCTTTCTGGCAAGCGTCTCGGCCGCCCGGCCGAAGATTGCCGATTATCCGTTCACCACCCTTCATCCTGGTCTCGGCGTGGTGCGTGTGGGCGAGCGTGATTTCGTGCTTGCGGACATTCCGGGCCTCATCGAAGGCGCGCATGAAGGGGCGGGGCTGGGTGATCGTTTCCTCGGCCATGTCGAACGCTGCGGCGTATTGCTGCATCTGATTGATGCGACCGGTCCCGATCCGATTGGCGCCTACCGCATTGTGCGCGAGGAACTGGCAGCCTATGGCCAGGGTCTCGACAGCAAGGATGAAATTCTGGCGCTCAGCAAGATCGACGCGCTTGATGCGCCATCGCTCGCGGCGATTGCCGCAAGCCTGCACGAGGAAACGGGCCGCGCGCCCTATCTCCTGTCAGCGGTGTCGGGTGCCGGGGTGCGCGAGGTGCTGTTTGCGCTGCTCGCGATCATCGATCGTGCACGCGGCAGCGAGGATCGCGTCGATATGGCGGAGGTGCCGCTCTCGCCTGCGCCCTGGTCACCCTGAACGCGGAGGGTCGGCATGGGCCGCAAACTTTCCGATTTTCGCCGCGTCGTCATCAAGATCGGGTCAGCAACGCTTGTCGATAGCCTCAAGAGCGAGGTGCATGAAGCATGGCTGGCGGCGATGGTGGAGGATATTGCCCGTCTGACTGCTGCCGGCACACAGGTGCTGGTCGTCTCGTCGGGCGCGATTGCCCTTGGCCGCAATTTACTGAAGCTTGGCCGCGGGGTTCTGGCGCTTGAAGAAAGTCAGGCGGCGGCTGCCATTGGCCAGATCGCTCTGGCACGTGCGTGGTCGCAGGCGCTGCAGGTTCACCGCATGGTGGCGGGGCAGATACTCCTTACATTGCAGGACACTGAAGAGCGGCGGCGCTATCTCAATGCACGGGCGACGATCGAGACATTGCTTGCCCATGGCGCGGTGCCGGTCATCAATGAAAACGATACCGTAGCGACCACGGAAATCCGTTATGGCGACAATGACCGTCTGGCAGCGCGCGTTGCGTCCATGGTGAGCGCCGACTGCCTGGTTCTGCTCTCTGATATCGACGGGCTTTATACGGCGCCGCCGGCGCGCGATCCGGATGCAAGCCTGATTGCCGAAGTTGACAGCATCACGCCGCAGATCGAGGCGATGGCCGGCGCCTCGGCCAATGAGCTGGCGCGGGGCGGCATGGCAACCAAGATCGAGGCGGCCAAGATCGCGCTCGCCTCAGGCACCTTCATGGTCATTACCTCGGGGGCGGGCGCGCACCCCCTTGCCCGTCTCGATGCCGGAGGGCGGGCGACGTGGTTCCTGCCCAAGGGCGATCCTGTCACGGCGCGCAAGGCATGGATCGCGGGGGCGCTGGAGCCACGTGGCGCGGTTGTCATCGATGACGGGGCGGCGCGCGCTTTGTCCACGGGCAAGAGCCTGCTTCCCGCTGGCGTGCTGCGCGTTGAAGGGCAGTTTTCGCGCGGTGACGCGGTGATCATCAAACGGGCTGATGGCCATGAAATGGGCCGGGGCCTGGTTGCCTATGATATCAGCGATGCGCAGCTTCTGGTCGGCAAGAAGTCGCAGGATATCGCTGCTGTCCTTGGCTTCAAGGGGCGCAGCGCTATGATCCATCGCGATGACATGACGCTTGCGGGCGGCGCGGGCAGATGAATTACATGCTTTGGCCGCCCCCTCTTTCTTTTCTTGGCTGCTTCCTTTTCTATGGTGATGCCAGACGCAAGGGACGATCATGAACATCCCGCTCACGCCCAGCAACGCTGCAACAGTCGAGGCCTTGCTGCTCACCATGGGCGGGCAGGCGCGTGCGGCACAGGCTGTCGTGCGCCGGCTCGACAGCCGCACAAAAAAGGCCGGGCTTGCAGCGATGGCGCAGGCGATCCGCGCGGCAAGTGATGCCATTCTGGCTGCCAATGATCATGATCTTGCGGCAGCCGCACAGAAAGGCCTGGCATCGTCGTTTGTTGATCGCATGCGCCTTGATGGCGCAAAGGTTGAGGCCATAGCAGCCGGCATCGAGACGATCGCCGCACTGGCTGATCCGGTTGGCAAGGTGCTTGCCAGCTGGACACAGGCCAACGGCCTTGTGATCGAGCGCGTCGCCCGGCCCATCGGGGTCATCGGCATCATTTATGAAAGCCGTCCCAATGTGACGGCTGACGCTGGCGCGCTGTGTTTTGCTGCCGGCAATGCCGCCATTCTGCGCTCCGGGTCAGACAGCCTTGCTTCGGCTCAGGCCATCCACGGCGCCATGGTTTCAGGGCTTGATAAAGCGGGCATCGACCGCCACGCGATCCAGCTGGTGGGGAGTGCTGACCGCGCCGCCGTTGGTGCCATGCTGGCCGGGCTCGACGGCGCAATCGATGTCATCGTGCCGCGCGGCGGCAGAAGCCTGGTTGAGCGGGTGATGGCGGAAGCGCGGGTGCCGGTATTCGCCCATCTTGAGGGCGTGTGCCACATCTATGTCGATCACACGGCTGATCTGGCGATGGCCGAGCGGATCGTCCTCAATGCCAAGATGCGGCGCCCGGAAGTCTGCGGCGCAGCCGAAACCCTGCTGGTTGAGAAGGCGGCTCTTGCCTCGCATCTTGCGCCTCTCGTCAACGCGCTCATCGCTGCGGGGTGCGAAGTGCGGGGCGATGCGGCGACGCTCGCTCTCGATCCGCGCGTACGGTCCGCCAGTGACGCTGACTGGCATGCTGAATATCTGGCGCCCATCATCGCGGTGCGCGTGGTCGATGACATCGACGCGGCGATGGCGCATATCGCGCGCTACGGATCAAGCCATACGGAGGCGATCGTCACCGGTGATGCGATTGCCGCCGAGCGCTTCCTCAACGAGGTTGATTCAGCCATCGTCCTCCATAACGCCTCGACGCAGTTTGCCGATGGCGGGGAATTCGGCATGGGTGCCGAGATCGGCATCGCCACCGGGCGGCTTCATGCGCGCGGTCCGGTTGGGGTGGAACAGCTGACATCGTTCAACTACCGCCTGCGCGGGCATGGCCAGATCCGGGCCTGAGGCAATGCTGCGCTGGCTGCTCATCGGTTTCATAACAACGGCGGGGCTGGCCCTGTTATCGAACCTGATCGCCCGTTTTGCCACTGTCAGGCGCAAGGGTCAGGATGTGCATCGCCTCACCCCATCCGGCCCGATGTTGTGGACGGTGCTGGTGATGGCGTTTGGCATCAGCGTGGTGATCTGGCTCTCTTCCTATGTGCGCGATTATTCGGGGGCACTCGCGCTCGTGATGTGCGTGGTCTACATCGTGGTCATCGCTGCCCTCGCGTGCTTTCTTCTGTTCCATCACGTCTTCTGGACGGTCGAGGGGATCGGTTCGTGGGACCCGTGGCGCAAGGGACGCTTCGTGCGGTGGAACGAGGTTCGCGCCATTCGGCACTTGAGCCTGATCGGGGTCATATGCGTCGATGACGGGATCAGCACGATCATCTATTCGCCATTCTTCAGCGGCGCCTCCGCTCTGGCCGCCTTCCTGGCGCGACGCAATATCGGAGGCGCAAGGTGAGACAGGTTGCCGGCGCGCGGCTGGTTTCCTTGCCGGCGCACGCGGCGGGCCAGCGCATCGGTCTGTTCGGCGGCAGTTTCAATCCGGTGCATGCCGGCCATGTGGCGGTGATGACAACCGCCCTGGCGCGCCTGGCGCTCGACCGTTTGTGGGTGCTGGTCACGCCGGGCAATCCGCTGAAGGACAGCGCCAGGCTGCCTGATGTTGCCACCCGCACTGCCGCCCTGCGATCCTTGATTGCTGATCCGCGGATCATCATCAGCGATATCGAGGCGCGCGCTGGCCTCAGATATTCCTGCGATACTATCGACTATCTCACGCGTCGTTGCCCGCATGTCCGTTTTGTGTGGGTGATGGGCGCTGACAATCTGGCCCATTTTCATCGCTGGCAGGATTGGGAACGCATCGCTGCCACCGTGCCGCTTGCGATCATTGATCGGCCGGGAGCAAGCTATGCGCCGCTGTCGTCGCGGGCGGCCCAAGCGTTGCGCGCCTGCCGCCGGCGTGAACGCGATGCCGATCAGCTTGCCCTCATGGCGCCGCCCGCCTGGATTTTTCTTCATGCGCGGCGCATGCCCCAGTCCTCAACCATGCTGCGCGAGCGCAAGGGCGCTGATCATTCCGGTTGAAAATTCGCTTAAATCTACCTATTCTTAATGATTGCATCGCAGCATGCGCTTGTTAGCGTGGTGTTGATGTTCCTGAGCAGGAAAGGATATCCCACTGATCACCGCAACGCGGTCCGGGTCCCCTGAGACCCTTCACGACCTCTCCGTTCCCGGCCTGGCCGAAGCGGAAGCCACCTTGCACCTTATCCTCGCCGCGCTTGACGATGCCAAAGGCGAGGAGATTGTTGCCATTCCACTTTACGGGAAGACCTCCATCGCCGATTTCATGGTGGTGGCAACCGGCCGGTCGGGGCGCCATGTGTCGGCGATGGCCGAGCAAGTGCAGATCGCCTTGAAAAAAGCGGGAAACACGCATCTGCGTGTTGAAGGCCTGAAGCAGGGCGATTGGGTGCTGGTCGATCAGGGTGATATCATCATCCATCTCTTCCGGCCCGAAGTGCGCTCATTCTACAATCTTGAAAAGATGTGGTCGGATGATCGCCCCAAGGAGAGGCCGGCGGCCTGAGCGCGTTATTCTGCCTGGCGGAGAGTTCGTTTGCGCATCATCATCCGGTCCGTCGGCAAAGCTGCGGCGGGCGAGGAAGGGGCGTTGGCGGCGCGTTACCTCAAACGTGCCGAACAGTTTGGTCGCGCCTTCGGTGTAACAAAAGTCGACATTCGCGAAATCGCCGAAAGCCGGGCGCGCAGTGCCGCAGAACGCAAGATGGCGGAAGCGGCGTTGCTGGCGCCGGAGGCCGGCAGCCGCCAGGTTCTGGTTGCGCTTGACCAATCGGGCCGGAATCTGTCGAGCGAGGCGTTCGCCGGATTGCTGGGGCAATGGCGGGAAGCGGGCAAGGAGAGCGTCACATTTGTGATTGGCGGCGCTGACGGGCTGGCGCCGGGGCTCATCACGGCGGCTGATCACGTCCTGTCGCTGGGCGCTGCCACCTGGCCGCACCTGCTGGCTCGCGCCATGCTGCTGGAACAGATTTATCGTGCTTTCACCATTTTAACCGGTCATCCCTATCATCGGGCGTGACGCGTGAGCATAATGCGTTGGCCGGCGGATGGAGGGACGGAACCCCTGATGGAATTTACGCTGCCGAAACGAACCAGGTATTGGCCGGTGGCGGCACGTCTGGCGGCGGGCGTCGGGCTTTGCCTGTGGCTATGGCAGGCGCCATCAGGCGTGATGGCGCAGCCAAGCGCCGAGCGCCTTGAAAGCGAGCGCCAGCAGCGGGCTGGCGAACTGGAAGAAATCAATGCCCGCCTGTCGCTTGATGGCGCGACGCTTCGCCGCTTTGAAGATGAAATCGATGCCCTCAGGCGCGACCGGCAGGAGCTGGCACGCCAGGCTGTCCTCGCTGCCAGCGCTGTTCAGCAGGCGGAAAGCGATATTTCGGCTGGCGAAGCGCGGCTGGGCGACCTCGCCCGCCAGGAAATCGCTGCGCGTGAGGTTCTCGCCGGCAAACGCGACATCATCGCCGAGCTTCTGGCCGCCTTGCAGAAAATGAGCCGCAACCCGCCGCCCGCCATTCTTGTGGCGCCGGAAAGCGCGCTGCAGACCGTCCGTTCAGCCATTGTGCTGGGGGCGGTTTTGCCGGAGTTGCGGGGCGAGCTTGAGGTCGTGCTTAAAGATCTGGAGCAGGTGCGCTCCATCCGCACAGCCATCGCGACCGAGATTTCGATCCGGCAACGGCAATTGTTCACGCTGGGCGAGACGCGCACCCGACTTGATCTCCTGACCGAGGAAAAAAAACGTCAGCTGGCCAGTTCCGAGCAGAATGTGCGCCTCAGCCGGCAGCGCATTGAAGAGTTGGCCAAGGACGCGCAGAACACACGTGATCTTTTGTCGCGCCTCGACAGCGCGCTCGACATCGCCCAGAAAGCTGACGCTGCGGCCAAGGCGGCAGCTGCTTCTGCCGCCGCATCTGCCCCGGCCGATAACGTTGACGTGAACCGCGATGGCACGCCGCGCGCCGGCGACCGGCGGGTTGCCGCCCTGCCTTCGGCCAAATTGCCGCAGGCCGGCCCTGCCTTCGAGCAGATCAAGGGGCAGGTCACTTTGCCTGCTTCCGGCCAGATTCTCAGGCGATACGGGGATGATGACGGGATCGGTGGGACATCTCGTGGTGTTTTCCTGCGCACGCGCGCGGGGGCAACCGTCACGTCGCCAGCCGAGGGCTGGATCGTCTATGCCGGCTCTTTCCGCTCCTATGGCCAGATCGTCATTGTCAATGTCGGTGGTGGTCATCACATCTTGCTGGCAGGCATGGAGAAGATTACGGTCGAGCCTGGTCAATTTGTTCTTGCCGGTGAGTCCCTGGCCCAGATGGGCCAAACCATTCTTGCAACCGCAGCAGCGTTGGATCTCGATTCCTCGCGGCCGGTACTCTATATTGAGTTCAGAAAAGACGGGGTGACCGTCGATCCAGGCCCGTGGTGGGCAACGAATTCGGAAAAGGCGCGCGGATAATGCAGAAGACATCTTACATGGTTCTTGGAGCGGTCCTGGGCGTCGGCACCATGCTGGCGACATCGCATCTGCAGTTCTTTGCGCCGGCGCAAGGACGAGGCGCGACGGCTGATACCTATCGCCAGCTCAATCTTTTCGGTGATGTGTTCGAGCGCGTGCGTGCCGATTATGTCGATCAGCCGAAAGATGAGCAGCTGGTCGAATCCGCTCTGAACGGCATGCTGTCAGCGCTTGATCCGCATTCCGGCTACCTGTCGGCCCGCAGCTTCCGTGACATGCAGGTGCAGACGCGCGGTGAATTCGGCGGTCTTGGCATCGAAGTGACGATGGAGAACGGGCTGGTCAAGGTCGTGGCCCCCATCGACGACACGCCGGCAGCACGCGCCGGGGTTCGCCCCGGTGATCTCATCGTTTCGCTCGACGGGGATCAGGTGCTTGGCCTCACCTTGCAGCAGGCGGTCGAGAAAATGCGCGGCTCTATCGGCAGCGCCATTTCCATCAAGGTACAGCGGCCGGGTCTCGACGAGCCGGTCGAGATCAAGATCGTCCGTGACATCATCAAGATCGTTTCGGTGCGTTCGCGCCAGGAAGGCGAGGATGTCGGCTATATCCGCATCACCCAGTTCAACGAACAGACAACGGATGGTGTACGCAACGCAATCGAGCAGATCTCGACGGCGCTGGGCCCAAAACTGAAGGGTTTTATTCTCGACCTACGCAATAATCCTGGCGGGCTGCTCGACCAGTCGATCAAGGTGTCGTCGGCGTTCATCGACCGCGGCGAGATCGTTTCAACGCGTGGCCGCCGTCCCGAGGATACAAGGCGGGAATATGCGCGTGGCGGCGACCTGACCAAGGGCAAGCCGATGATCGTGCTCGTCAATGGCGGTTCGGCCTCCGCTTCCGAAATCGTCTCGGGTGCGCTGCAGGACCACAAGCGGGCGACCATTCTCGGCACCCGCTCCTTCGGCAAAGGGTCGGTCCAGACCATTATTCCGCTTGGCCAGCAGAACGGGGCGATACGTCTGACAACTGCCCGCTATTTCACACCGTCGGGTCGCTCGATCCAGGCGCTGGGGATTGATCCGGACATTCTGCTGCAGCCTGACCTGCCGGAAGCCGACCGGGCCAAGACCGAGACCAAGGGCGAGGCGGCGCTGCGTGGTCATCTGAAGGCCGAAGGCGAAGAGAAAACGGCGTCCTCAAGCTATGTCGCCGCCAACCCGCTGGAAGACAATCAGTTGCAGATGGCGCTGTCGCTGATGCGCGGGCAGACGCAGAATGCCGCCTTCCCGCCGCAGGCGACCCCTGGCAAGCAGGGTTCGGTTCGCTAAATTCGGCTTTTTGTAAACGCGGTTAACCTTTCGTTACCAACCCTTGTGCAAGCGTGACATGCACAGGGGTTGGTGGCGACACTTTCATGGCAACAGCAATCGACACGCTCTATCGCCCGCTCGCGGGCTGGGTGCAGAACAGGCGCATCAGGATCAAGATCGGTCTTGTCCCCGTTCTTTGCCTGTGGGTGCTGGTTGCCGGCGGTGTCGCGGCATGGGTGCTTCTGGTTAAAGATCCTTATGGCGGCGAGCCGATTATCCAGGCGTCGCTGCCAGTCATCGCGCCGCCATCAGCATCGCCCACGCCGGCGCATGAAGCTGACGAAGCCGCAGCGCCGGTGGCCGCGGGCGAGGATGGCAGCGCGGCGCCGGCAGGCGAGCATTCGCAGGTCAAGATCATCACGCCCGGTGGAGCGTCCGGTCAGGGCCAGGTACGGATTATCGATGTTCCCAACGCGCCTGGCAGTCGCGTGCTGCGCGCGGCGCCCGAGCCGCGGCTGGTGGAGAAGAGCCGTCACGGGCTGCTTCCCAGGATCGCGCCTGATGGCACGAAGCCGTCGGCGTTCTACGCGCGCCCCTTCGATCCGGCCGCCTCCAACCGGTCAAGCGCCGCGCCACGCATTGCCGTTCTGTTTGGCGGGCTTGGCCTGTCAGCCAATCTGACCAGTGAAGCGATTGCCAAATTGCCAGCTGAAGTCACGCTCGCCTTCGCGCCTTACGGCTCCGCCCTGCAGGCGCAGGTCAACAAAGCGCGCTCCGACGGCCATGAGGTGATGCTTCACATGCCCATGGAGCCCTTTGATTTTCCAGCCAACGATCCCGGGCCGCAAACCCTGCTGTCGACGCTAACGGTTGATCAGAATGTCGACCGGCTGCATTGGGCGATGACGCGGTTTTCCGGTTTCACCGGGCTTGCCAACTATATGGGCGCGAAGTTTGTGACCAGCGAGGAGGGGCTGAAGACGCTGTTTACAGAATTGAAGCGTCGCGGTCTGAGCTTTGCCGATGATGGTTCGGCGGCGCGCTCGCGCACGCGCGAGATTGCCCGCCAGACCGGTATTGCCTTCACACGCGGGGCGCTGACGATTGATGCGGTGCCGACCCAGCAGCGGATCGATGAAGCGCTCGCCGCCCTTGAAAGCGAAGCGGAGCAGAAGGGCTTTGCGATGGGCGTTGCCTCGGCGCTGCCGATTTCGATCGAGCGCGTGGCGCGCTGGGCCAAGGCGATAGAGCGCAAGGGTTTTGTTCTGGTGCCGGTCAGCGTGCTGACATCGGCGACGAAGTAGGCTGAGTTGATCAAGTGGTGTTCGCTTGCGCGAGGATGATCATTCACACAGCAAGATTTGTGCAGATGTGCAACACCATAAGTGGCCTGGCGCCGGTTAAAGCGATGTTATAGCGGATTGCCTTCGTGATGATGATTGATCGACACCCTGACTATCGCCCCTGCGTCGGGGTCATGCTGATCAATGGCGATGGTCTCGTCTTTGTCGGCAAGCGTAAAAAGGAACGCGGCAGCACATTGCCCTCTCATCCCTGGCAGATGCCGCAAGGTGGCATTGACGACGGGGAGGCACCTCAGGCCGCCGCCTTTCGCGAATTGCATGAAGAAACCAATGTGCGCAGTGCCAGCGTTCTTGGGGAAACGCCCGACTGGTATCGCTATGACATTCCGAAAACCTATGGGGCGAAGGTGCGCTCCTGGCGTGGCCAGACGCAGAAATGGTTCGCGCTGCGGTTTAACGGGGTGGATGAGGAAATTGATGTTCTGCGACCGGGCGATGGGGCCTACAAGGCCGAGTTCAGCGCCTGGCGCTGGGTAAAGGCGGCTGAACTGCCGGGGCTCGTTGTGCCTTTCAAGCGCGATGTCTATCTCAAGGTACTGACCGCCTTTCGACCATTCGTCAGCGACTGAACATCATCATCGCATCGAGGCAGCGCTGTCGCCGGCTGCCTGCAGATAGCGGCGCCTCGTTGCGGCATCGGCGCGGTTCATATCGTAGAGACCGAGATAGCGGATCGCGGCGCCAGGGCGGATGGTGGCGCGCAGAAGGCGTTTGACGATGAGGCGCGGCGGATCGCCCATCAGACGCGCCCGCCAGCGCGTGCCGCCATAGGTGGCGATCACCAGCAGGCGGCGCAGATTATGCAGACAGGGCCGAGCCTTGCCTTTCTTCATCTCGAACGACACGCCAGGCAAGAAGACGCGGTCGAAGAAGCCCTTGAGGATCGCCGGAAAGCCAAAATTCCAGATCGGCGTGACAATCACCAGTGCGTCAGCTGCCTGAAGGCGTCGCACGTAATCCACGACCGGCGCGCGGTTATCGGGAATCGCGTGGTAGCCAAGGCGCTCGCCCCGGCTCAGAACGGGATTGAATTTCTCGAGATTGAGATCGAGCATGTCGACAACATGCCCGCCATCCTGAAGGGTTTGAGCGACTTGCCGGTTGATTTCGGCGCAGAAGCTGGTTTCGGCGGGATGGGCGTAGAGAACCAGAACGCGCATCAGCCGACACTGTCCTGCATGCCGGGAAAGAGATAGAGCTTGTCGGAAGAAAAATCATGATGCGGATCGTCCCAGGCAATCATTTTGCCGGGATTGAGCAACCCTTTGGGGTCAGCCTCGCGTTTGAAAGCAAGCTGCACCGGATTTGATTGTTTCATACCGCCTTCCTCCAGCGTGTAGCGGTGCGGGTTGAAGACCGGACAACCATTGTCTTCAAACAGGCGGACGATCTCGTCCAGCCGCTCAACGCTGGTGAAGCGCAGCAGGGGCAGGCCGAAGGCGGTGACGGCGCCGTTGAAGCGGGTGAATTCAAGATGGACCGGCACCTCATCGCCCAGCAGATGATGCATGCGCTCGACAAGCGCCAGGTGGCCGGGTGCGGGATAGAGCACCTGCAGATAGGTGATCGTCGGGTCCACCCGCAGCGCCCGCAATGTCGTGTGGTTCCATGTCAGCTCATAGACCGGTGGCAGACCCTTGCTGTCGCTAGCGCTTACGGCATCGGAACGAAAAGTGATGCGCCCCTTATACTGCTCGACCGCCCATTGAAACGCGTCGATGGCGTGCGGGGCGATCATCGCAATGATGACGCTGTCATTGCGGGTCAGGAATTTCTGATGGCGCAGGAAGTAGTCGAACGGCACGGGAGCACCGACCACCGCCAACTCCTTTTTCAACAGCCCGTCCATCACGCCAAGCTCATTGGCGCAGCGCGCGGCGCTCATCACGTCATCGAAGCTGACGAGCGCCTCGATCCATTCGTAAGCGGGCGCCAGCGGCATCTCGACTTCAGTGATGATGCCGTTGGTGCCATAGGCATGCGAGACCTTGTGGAGGTCAGCGCCGCGAATATCGAGAATGCGCGGCGTTGCTTCCATCGTCAGCACGCGCAGGCGGATGATGTTGCCCAGATCGCGCAATCCCCCCCACTGGATCGACCCGACACCGCCCGAGCCGCCGGCAATGAAACCGGCAATCGTCGCGGTGCGGGCGGTGGAGGGATGGAGGCGCAATTCCTGGTTTGAATGGGCGCGGGCGGCGGCATCGATATCGCCCAGGATGGCGCCGGGGCCCGTGATGACGCGGCCAGCTGCAATGAGACGTATGTCGTTGATAGCCGAAACATCGAGCAACAGCCCGCCGGCAAGCGGCATGGCCTGGCCGTAATTGCCGGTGCCTGCGCCGCGCACGGTCACTGGCACGCCATGGGCAAAGCAGGCGGCAAGCACGCGCAAAATGTCGGCTTCGCTGGTGGCATACACCACGAGGTCAGCGGTGATGTGATCAAGCTGTGATTTCAGCACAGGCGAGTACCAGAAAAAATCCCGGCTCTTCTGTTTGACAATGGCGATGTTTTCTTCAAGGCGCAGGCCGGCCAGCTCAGCTTTCAGTTTGGCAATCGCGGTCATTTTGGCGGTCCGACAAAGGGGTCAAGTTCGGCATAGTCAGGCAGTGTGGTGTCGATGGCCAGGCCAGCGCGTATCACGGTACGGTCGGCTTGCGGGCGGGCCAGGAGTTCGGTCCAGGAACGGGCGCGAAAGAGAACGAGATCAGCGCCGCGCCCGGCGCCGATCCTGCCATATTGCGCCAGCCCCATCATCTGCGCCGGTGCCGCCGTGACGGTGCGTGGCCAGTCGCTGACAGGGTGGTCGAAATGGGCGATACGGGTTGCCTCGCGATAGACTTCCAGCGCATCGAGATCGCCATAAGCATAGAAAGGATCGCGTGTATTGTCGGAAGCCACTGCAACGTCAACCCCCGCAGCCTTCAGTTCGTGCAGAAGCGTGACACCGCGATAGCGCGGGGTGACGCCGGCATGGCGCTCCTGCAGATACATGTTGCACATCGGCAGCGATATGACGGCGATGCCGGCTGCGGCCAGCCGGGCGATGGTGGTGTACTGCTCTTCCTCCGGCTGGCGGGTGAGCGAGCAGCAATGGCCGACCACAATGCGGCCTTCGAAGCGCGTCGCCAGCGCCTTGTCGGCGATCATCGCCAGTGACCGGCTTTCGGGGTCCTGCGTTTCATCAACGTGGAAATCGAGATCAAGCCCGTGCTCGCTGGCGAGTGCAAACACATTGTCGAGGGCGGCTGTGAGATTGGGCGTTCGATAGGTGACGCAGCCAAGCGCGCCGCCGGCCTTGCTCACCAGGCCGGCGATTTTGCTGGCAAACGGGCGCTCGCACAAGAGATCGGCCGAGGCAAGCGACGAAAACTGCAGATCGATGCGGCCTTTCCACGCGGCGCGCAATTCCGGCACCAGCGGCCAGGTGATGTCTTCCTGCCCAAAGGCCGAATCGATGTGGGTGCGGAGGGCGACGGTACCGTGGGCGTGTGCGGCGCGCAGAGAAAAATTCATGCGCGCCCATAGGTCCTCGCGCGACCAATGAGCCTTGCGGTCGTGTTTCACACTGTCGAGCGCACCCTGGAACGTGCCGTCCGGATTGCGTCGGCGCGGCCAGATATGTCCCTTGTCGAGATGAGTATGAACGTCAACAAAGCCGGGAAAGACGATGCCGGAAGCAAGATCGATCCGCGCCACACCTTCTGGCGCCGCATCCGGTGGCAGGACACCCACGATGCGGTCACTGGCGATCATGATCGACAATGCCACCAGATCATCGCTTGACGGCAAATCATCGCCACCATCCACCAGACAACGCGGGGCCCGGGCGTTGGCGATGATGTAATGGCGGTCGGCGGGTAATCGGGCAAAGCCATACTGCATGATCGGCAAAGCAGCATGATGGCGGGTTTCGGGCAAGCCCGCTTTTACAGCACATGTCGCACCTCGTCCCATCTTGCACCGGGCTGGTTCCCTCACTAGCCTTGCGCCATGTTCATCCATCACACGCCAGCCGGCATCCGGCCGCCTTTCGCCCATTACAGTTTTGGAGTTGAGGTGCCAGAGGGCGCCCGTCTGCTCTTCTGTTCGGGGCAACTCGGCATCACGCCAGACGATATCATCCCCGAAAGCGCGGAAGATCAGGCCACGCTGTGCTTTCGGGCGATTGGTCTGGTGCTGGCGTCAGCTGACATGGGCTTTGGCGATCTCGTCCGCCTCAACGCCTATGTCACGTCCGCCGACCATCTTCAGGCGTATATGAAGGTCCGTGACCGGCATATCGCCAGCCCGCCACCGGCGTCGACGCTGATGATTGTCTCAGGCTTTGCCAATCCCGCCTTCAAGGTCGAGATCGAGGCGGTGGCGGCCAGCATGACCATGCGAAAGGATCGCTGATGACCAGGCTGCCCAAGCGCCGCTGGCAGGATATGACCACGCGGGATTTTGCCGGTGCGCCCGGCCATAACTGGGTGGCGATCCTGCCGGTTGCGGCAATCGAGCAGCACGGGCCGCATTTGCCGCTGTCGACCGATACGACGATCGGCGAAGCCTATATGGCGCGTGTGCTTGAATTGCTGCCCGATGATCTTCCTGCGACCTTCATGCCAATCCAGGCCATCGGTAAATCGAATGAGCATATCGCCTCGCCCGGCACGCTCACCCTGTCATGGGACACGCTGACGCGGGTTCTGGTCGAGACCGGCGAAAGTGTGGCGCGGGCAGGGGTGAAGAAGCTTATTCTCGCCAATTCGCATGGCGGCAATATCTCGGTGCTCGACATCGTGGCGCGTGAGTTGCGGGTTGATCATGGCATGCTGGCGGTGGCGACCCACTGGTCGCGGCTGGCCGGGCTTCCCGCCGGCCTCTACAGCGACTGGGAAAATCGTTACGGCATCCATGGTGGCGACATGGAAACCTCGGTGATGCTGGCAGCGCGGCCTGATCTGGTGCACATGGACAAGGCTGAGCGGTTTGCCTCAGCGCAGGAGCGTTTCGCCCAGCGTTTTACTCATTTGCGCGCACATGGCACGGCTGCCTTCGGCTGGCAGGCGCAGGATCTGTCTGATGCGGGGACGGTGGGCGATGCCTCACTTGCCAGCGCCGACAAGGGCCGCGCGACGATTGACCACATCGCCCGCGCCTTCGTCGACCTTATCGCCGATGTGGCGGCATTCGATATGAATGACCTGTTCGAGCCCAATCCCGGGCCTCAAAGATGACCGGCGCGGTCGAGGAATTCCTTGCTGATATCGCGGGTATTGCGGTGGCGACCGATGAGGCCACGATCAAGCTCAAATCGCGCGACTTCTTCTGGTTTTCTCCGATCCTCAAACCACAGCTTGAGACAAAACGGGCGCGCGCCATCGTCAGGCCGGCCAATCGCGAGGAATTGCGGCGTATCATGGCATCTGCCTGCCGTCATCGGGTGGCGTTGACGACACGTGGCGGCGGCACCGGCAATTACGGGCAGAGCGTGCCGCTTGACGGCGGTATTGTGATTGAAACAACCGGGCTTGATCGCCTGCTTGCCAATGTTCCCGGCCTGGTGACGGTCGAGGCCGGCAAGATGATGCTCGATATCGACCGCGAGATCGAGAGCAGCGGTTTTGAATTGCGGATGTTTCCCTCCACCCGCCAGCACGCCACCATCGGTGGCTTCGTGTGCGGCGGGGCGGCTGGCGTCGGCTCATGCACCTGGGGGCAGATTGGTGATCCGGGCGCGGTGCAGGCGTTGCGTCTGATGACGATGGAGGAGGAGCCGCGCGAGCTTCGCCTCGAAGGCGATGAGGTGATGCAGGCGGTCCATGCTTACGGCGTCAACGGTATCGTCACTGAAATCGACCTGCCGACGGCGCCGCTCTTCCCCTGGGCCGAACAGATCGTCGCTTTTCCCAGTTTGATCGCGGCAGCTTCCTTCGGGCAAGGGCTGATCGAGGACCAGGTTATCGCCAAGAAGCTTGTCTCAGTCCATGCACCGGGCATTTCGCCCTATTTGAAGCGGATTGCGCCGCTGGTTGGCGCTGATGAAGCCTTTGCCATCATCATGACCAGCGAACCGCAGCGCCCGTCTGTGTGGCGCCATATCACACGCCATGGCGGGCGCATGGCGTACGAGCGCGACAGCGAGGCAGCCCGGCGGGCGGCATTTTTCCATGATGGCGCGATGCCGCCGCTTTACGAATATTGCTGGAACCACACGACGCTGCACGCCATCCGCCTTGATCCCTCGATCACCTATCTGCAGGTCCTGTTCCCGGCCGGGCGCAATATCGAACGGCTTGCCTGGGCGGAGACGACGTTTGCCGGCGAGATTTTCTGGCATCTCGAATTTCAACGCCGCCTTGGCAGCTTTACCAATTCCTCCCTGCCGCTGGTCAAGTTCACCACGCCCGAGCGGCTCTTCGAGATCATGACGATCCTTGAAGATAACGGGCTTCAGGTCGCCAATCCGCATATCTTCACGCTGGAAGGCAAGGGATGGAAGCGGATCAAGGCGGATCAGGAGGGCCTGAAGCGTCAGTCCGACCCGTATTTCCTGCTCAATCCCGGCCGGTTGCCGAGCCTTGAGGAGGCGCATCGCCGCCAGGCGGCCGAATAGGTGTGGACCCTTGCGCTGTTAGCGGGACGCGCCTTTAATCTGTTCACAAAAAAGCGGGGGAAACAAATGGTCACGGCATCCTATGGCGCCCTGGCGGCGATAGCCAGTCTTGGCATTGGTTTGATCACAGGGGGACAGGCAATGGCAGCAGATGAGGCGGCGCGCGCTGAACTGGCGGCAAGTGGCAAGCTCAGGGTCGGTGTGGCGTTTGCGCCGTCGGCTTCGGCGTTCTTCGTGGTCAAGGATCCCAGCGGCATGCCCAGGGGAATCACGGTTGACCTTGGCGAGGCGCTTGCCAAAAAGCTCGGCGTGCCGGTGGAGATCGTGGCCGCGCCCAATTCCGGAGAGCTTGTCGAACTTACGGCCAAGGCGGCGATTGATGTCGCCTTCATGCCGGTCGATGCCGAGCGCAAGACCAAGGTTGAATTCGGCCCTGCCTATTTCGCGCTGGAGAGCACCTGCATGGTGGCGCCTGGCTCCAGCGTCAGGAGCAATGGCGAGCTGAACCGCGCCGGTACCCGGGTTGTCGGCATCTCCAACACGACGACCGTTCGCAAGGCCCGCGAGACGATGCCGCTTGCCACCGTAACCGATGTCGCTTCCGTCGGTGAGGCGATCGCGCTGATCAAGGCCGGACAGGTTGATGCCGTGGCCCTGTCACGCGATTCGCTGACAGGCCTCGTCAAGGACGTGCCGGGTGCGCGCATTCTCGATGACGCGTTCCAGACAACAGGAATTGCCATTGCGGTGCCCAAGGGCAGGCCGGCGGCGCTCGCCTATGCCAGCGCCTTTATCGAGGAGGCAAAGGCAAATGGTCTGCTGCGTCAGGTCTTCGACAAGGCCGGGCGGCAGAACGACAAGATTGCGCCTGCCGGTGCCCGTTACTGAAACAGACGGTCAGTATTCAATGCGCAGCCCGCCTTCGATGCTGCTGGAGGACTGGGCGACGCCGGGGATGTTTGAGTCAACGCGTGAATAGACATAGCGTGTGGTAAAGGACACGTTGCGGTTGAACCGCCAGGTGAGGGCCAGAATGCTCATCAGCCGTTTGTCCGCGCGGGTGATGCCGGCGAACTGGTCAAGGCCGAGGTTGAGCGTGGCGGTGGCCAGAAGATTGCGCTGAAAGGCGTGTTCGACGGTGAAGAAGAGATCGCGGGTAAAGCCGCCGGTCGAGCCACCGACCTGCTGGCTGTCGAGGACGCCGCTGCGGGCCATGAAGCGCAAGGTTGTGAGGCCGGAGAGCTGATAGGCGAGCGCGCCATCAACGGTCAACCCTTCAACGTTCGGGATGGTCGGCTCGCGCTGGCGTTGCAGCAGGTAGCCCAGCGCCACTTCGCCATTCAGCGCCGGTCCGAGGTTGAAGGCCAGGCCACCGCGGGGCGTCAGCCCTTCCGATCCCTGACGAAGGCCGAACAGATCAACGGGGACCTGGTAGTTGCGGCGGTTGAACGCCACTTCCGCAAACGGACTGAATTGCGGCGTGATGTCGTAAGTGCCGCGCAAGGTGATTGTGGTGATGTCGAGATTGCGGCTGGTATTCGACAGGCTGCCGCCGCCGACGAGCTGCGTTTGGCCATAGCGCAGCGCATCGAACTGCCCGCGCAGCCGCACCGCGACACGGCCGAAGCGCTGGGTGATGGCGGCATTGGCGGTCGTGGTGTCGAGATCAGGTCGACCAAAGGCGGTTACCGGCAGGTTGAAGGTAAAGGCACTGTCGGGCACGCGGCGGAAGCCGGCGCCGAAATCAAGCTGAGTATCGCGACGCACATCGATGCGCCCGGTCGCCTGGACGTCGATATTGTTGCGCGCTTCAACTTGCGAGGTGAAGAAATCCTCGCGTTCATAGCGCAGCCGCAAGCCAAGCGCATGATTGCTCCAGTTGGAATTGATCAGGACTTCGGCGGCATTGCGGGTGAAGCCGGTGCGGGTCTGACCGGTGGTATTGCCGTTGGCGTTATTGGTAAAGCCAACTCCGCTTTCAACCGCCGGGCGCAGCGTGAAGGCGCCGATGGTGATGCCAAGCGGCGCGTAGGGGTTGGGATCGGGTATTGAGGCTGGCTGGGGTGCCACCGGCGCGGGCGGCGGCGGCCCGCTGGTGGTGGAGGCGCGCGGATCGAGGACGGGTGCAAGGACAGGCGGCGTGATCTGGGTGCGCAGCGGGGCTCGCACCACGGCCTGAACGGCAGCGCTGGTGCGTGGAACGGGGCGCGGCGGCGGGCGGGTGGATGCAGGATCGAGCGGGTCGGCGGGCGGCTGGGTCGTGGTGTCGAGACGTGTCGCGCTATCGGTGTCGGAGGCAGGTGCGAGAGCGCCTCGCAGCCCGGTTTGCGGCGCGTTGCGCGGGAGCGGCAGAGCATCGTCGGGATTGACCAGAAGCGGGTCTTCCGGCGCAGGCGCGCGTTGAGCGAAAGCGGGGTCGCACAGGCACAGGGCTGCCGCCGCCAACGCGGCAAGGCCAGCGCGCCTCATCGACCGCGTAGTCCCTGCTCTCATCCTCTCCACCACCTGCACTGGTGAACGGACGGTAAATGCGCGTGGTTAACCAGTGGTTACGTTGCGGGTTGCAGATGCATTCGGGGTTTCACCCGGTCCGGTGAAAGGCTAGGATTGCATCGAACAGGAATGGGCTGATGAACGGTTTGAATTCACCTCTGCGCAAAGAAGCTGTGCTTGACGCGGTGGCTTCGGCTATCCGGACGATCGAGGCCGAGCGTGCCGGCCTTGATCTCCTGGTCCACACGCTTGCCGGGCCTACCGGTCTTGCCTTCCATCGCTGTGTTGCAGCGGTACTTGCAGGCAAAGGGCGGGTCATCGTGACCGGCATCGGCAAATCGGGGCATGTCGGGCGCAAGATTGCAGCTACACTTGCCTCGACCGGTACGCCTGCCTATTTCGTCCATCCTGGCGAAGCCTCGCATGGCGATCTTGGCATGATCCAGACGGATGATGTGATTCTCGCCTTGTCGTGGTCAGGCGAAACTGCGGAACTCGCGCCTGTGGTCGCCTATGCGACGCGCTTTTCGGTGGCTCTTTACGCCGTCACCTCGGATGAGGGGTCGGCGCTCGCCAGGGCGGCGGACGGGGCCATGATCCTGCCCAAGGCGGCGGAAGCCTGTCCCAACGGGCTGGCGCCCACCACGTCGACGACCATGCAAATGGCGCTTGGCGATGCACTTGCCGTTGCCCTTCTGGAAGCGCGCGGGTTCACGGCGCGTGAATTCGGCCTGCTCCATCCGGGCGGGCGTCTGGGTGCCGGCCTGAAGCTTGCGCGCGAACTCATGCATGGCGGGGAGGCACTGCCGCTGGTGCGGAAAGGTACGACGATTGCCGAGGCCATCGTGCCGATGAGCGCCAAGCGGTTTGGTTGCGTTGTCGTCGTGGATGAGAGCGGGCGACTGGCTGGCCTTTTCACGGATGGTGATCTGCGCCGGGCGCTGGCGGCAAAATCCCTTCACGGCGTTGTCGACAGTGTCATGACCAAGGCGCCGCGCACCATCGCGCCCGACACGCTGGCTGCCGAAGCGGTCGAGATGATGCAGAGCGGCTCGATCACCGTTCTTGTCGTGGTCGAGGATGAGCGGCCGGTCGGCCTGCTCCATCTTCATGATCTGCTGCGGGTCGGCGTCGTGTGAGGCGTTTTTCTAGAGCGGCTTCAGATCTGATTCAATCGAATTTTCCGCTCTATCTTCTTGTTTTGTCGCATTTTCTGTCAGCCAACCAGTATCCAGCTGGCCGGAAAATGCTCTAGAGCATGCTGTTTTCAGACGGAAGCATATCCTGAGTTTCTGAGATAGTTTGCGCATTCGTTCGGGGCGAAGAGGTCGAGGAGATCACCAGCCTTTCGCCATGTGGCCTCGACAGTTCGGGGCGCT
>NZ_JAKFWN010000013.1:0-23542 GCF_021731865.1 Raskinella chloraquaticus (SeqCode)
GGCGGGGACATCAGGGAGAGACGAAAATGCGGCAAGCCCTGCACAGCAATCGCGTTGCAGGAAGGCGGCGAGTTTGCCGCCAATCGACAGATCGGCGCGGTAGATGATACGCCGCCCGACGCGACGCGGACACACAAGACCCGCCGCCTCCATATCCTTGAGATGAAACGAGAGGGCGGACGGATTAATCGCCAGACGCTGTGCCAGATCGCCCGCGGCGAGCCCGTCAACCCCGCAACGCATGAGCAGACGAAACGCCGTCAGGCGCTGGGGATGGGCCAGAGCCGCAAAAAGAGCAATTGCCGCAGCTTCATTCATCATCTACCCTTACAACATTTCAATAATACTTGAAAGATTGAAATGAAAGAAATTATCTCATCGCCCGAAGTCACGGCGCCTGCACGCCAATTTGCCCCGGCAAGCGCCATGGTGATTGCCCTTTCCATCGGCCAGGTGGTCTCCTGGGGCACGCTATTCTACGCGTTCACCCTGTTCATCGTCCCCATGGAAGCCGAATTCGGCTGGAGCCGTACCGAACTCAACGGCGCCCTGTCGCTCGGCCTGTTGGCTTCCGCCATCATGGCCCTTCCCGCCGGTACGCTGATCGACCGTTTTGGTGGACGCTGGATCATGGGCATCTGCGCTGTTTTGGGCGCGGCATGCCTGGCGCTGTGGTCGATGATCAGCGATCTCACGAGCTTTTACTTGCTGTGGATCGTCATCGGCATGCTGCATGCCGGCACATTGTACGAACCAGCCTTCGCCGTCCTGACCGCCAATGTCCGCGACTACAAGCGCGCCATCACGTTCATGACCTTTTTCGGCGGCTTTGCCTCGACCGTCTTCATTCCGCTCACCCATCTTCTCATTGATCATTTCGGCTGGCGCCAGGCGCTGTTAGCGCTCGCAATCATCCAGCTTACCATCCCCGGTATCTTCAACATCCTCATGCTGTCGGGAACACGCGGCAGCATGAGTGGCGAAGCCGTCACCCCTTCCACGACGCAGGAACACTCACCCTTGACCGGCGCGCTGCGCCAACCCGCCTTCTGGGGTCTGTCGCTGGCATTGACAGCCTATGCGCTCCTCTTCTCCGGGCTCACCTTTCATATGATCCCCCTGCTGAGTGAACGCGGTGTCAGTCTTGATCAGACCGTGGCCGCTGTTGCCCTCATCGGCCCGTCCCAGGTTGGCGGGCGGCTGATCCTCTTCTTTTTCGCCACCAACGTCTCGGCCCGCGCCCTTGGCAAAGTCGTCTTCCTCATGCCGATCGTCGCCATGATCTTGCTGATCGCCGCTCCGCCTTTCGGCTTTCCGGGACTGGTCGCATTCGCCTTCGTCTACGGCCTTGGCAATGGCATGATCACCATCGTGCGCGGCGCCGGTGTCGCAGAAATCTTCGGCACGCGCGGCTATGGTGCCATTTCAGGCGCCTTGACCCTGGTCACCAACCTCGCCAAGGCCATCGCCCCCCTGCTCCTCGCCTTCCTGTGGCAGATCGGCGAGAATTACCAGACGCCGCTGCATATTTTCCTGGTCATTACCTGCATCGGTGCCGCCGCCTTCTGGTTTGCAGCGAGCGCTTCAAAAAATAGAGAAATACAAAAATAATAAAAAACATATTTAATTAAAATTGTAACAATAACCATATCTGGTTATTATACTTGTTGCATTGTGTTGCAAATTTTGGATTGTCCGTGCCATGTTTTATTTAACAAGCGGCAAGGACAATACGATGACACGCAGATATTTCAGCGCAACCCTCCTGGCAGTCGGTCTGGCCATGGGCCCGGCAATGGCCAATGACCATTCGAGTTACCATCTCTTTGGTTTCGGCGCGCCGTGCCCCGATTGTTACGTGAAGCAGGCGACACCGGCGCTCAACCATTATGTCCCGACCGAGCTGTCCGTTCGCCAACCCCGCCCTGTCGTGCGCCGCGAGCGGGCCCGCTATGACACCATCGTCGAGAATGTCCTGGTCCAGCCCGAGCGTGTCGTCGCCCGCCATGTGCCAGCCACAGTCAAAACGCGCCACGAGCGCGTCATGACGTCACCCGCGCGCCGCGAATGGCGCCACCAGCGGGATGCGCGCGGGCGTGACGTTTTGTGCGAGATTGATGTTCCAGCCCAATACGCCACCATCGCCCATCAGGTTGAGGTGGCGCCCGCGCGTATCGAACATGTGACGCTTCCCGCCACCTACCGCCAGCGCACCCGCCGGGTTCTGGTCGCCCCTGCCCGCACCATCGTGCAGCATGTGCCAGCAGAAGTGCACTCCATCCCCGTGCTCAGCCCCTACGCGCCCGCAACCGAGCGCTGGGTGCCGTCAACACATGTCGACTACCAACCGCGCTCCGCCTATTCCGGGCGGCTTTAATCCTGCCCTCGCCCCGCAAGCGCCGCCAGCGCCTGCGGGGTATCGACGTCGAGCAGTATGCTGTCATCACGCCACGCTACATCATCGACCGCCTCGTGATGAACACCCAGCAGATGGCGAGCGCCGGTGTCCCCGGCAATCGCTGCTAATTCGTCGAAATAGCGCCGCGCCCACAACACCGGATGGCCGCGCTTTCCCGAAAACACAGGCGCTATGATCGCCCTGCCCTCGTCAGGCGAAAAACGCGCCGCGAGCTGCCTGACAAGATCAGCACTGATCGCCGGCATATCGCCCAGGACAATGAAAGCGCCATCGCAGGACGCTTCGAGCGCACCGATGCCACAGCGCAGCGAGCCTGCCATGCCGTCGGCATAATTGGCATTTTCGACGAAGGTCACCGCCAAACCATCAAGCGCATCGCGCACCGCCTTCGCCTGATGGCCGACAACAACGACCACCGGCAGGGCAGCTGCCGCCAGCGCCTCGATGACATGACGCACCACCGGCTTGCCGGCATGACTGGCGACGAGCTTGTTGTCGGCACCAAAGCGCGTCGAGCGGCCAGCCGCCAGCACCACCGCCGCCAGATGCGGTGACGTCTTTGCGGCAAGGTTGCCCGCGCGCGGCTGCGGCCGGCTGGAAATTTCCATCAGCAATCCGCCCACACCGAGCCCGGCGATGGTCGAGCTGTCGACCGGGATACCAGCCATCAGGCGGGATAACACCATGTCAAAGCCATTCTCCTTCGGCGAGCGCGCGCAACCTGGCGCGCCGATCACCGCCTTGCCGGCAATATGGCCAAGCAACAGCAGATTACCCGGATCAACCGGCATGCCGAGATGAGCAATCTTTCCACCGGCTGCCGCTATCGCCGCTGGAATGACATCCCGCCGGTCGGATATGGCCGAGGCACCAAAGACGATGATCAGATCGTACAGGGCGCCAGCCTGCCGCAAGGTGTCCGCCAGCGTCGTTTCCTCATGAGCAATCCGCCACTCACGGCTGATCCGCGCGCCCATGGCGGCAAGCCGCGCTTCGGTGACGCGCGTTGTCTTGTCGAGGATTTTTGCCGCAAACCCTGGCGTAATCGTCTGCACCAGCGCGACCTCCCTTCGCCGGAACGGCGCCAGCGACATGCCGCCGCCGGCCGCCGCCATTTCAGCTGCCGCCACCTGCGCCCCGGCAATTCCGTAGGGAATGATCTTGACGGTGCCGACCATGCGCCCGGCTTCCACCGCGCTGAAGGCCGGCAGGGTCGCCACCGTTATCCCTTCATCGATGGCGTTCATCGCGGCGATGACAGCGCTGTCGATACGTAACACGCCCGCCGTCTCGGTGAAGAGATTGACCCTGCCGGTGAACGCCTCCTCACACCGCAATCCCGCTCCGGCGAGCGCCCGCGCCAGCCGCGCCGCTGCCTCGTTCTCGCCAATGTCGCCCGCCTCCAGCCGTGCCACGACGAGCGAGGCGATGCCAGCGCGTTCCAGCGCGTCGATATCGCCGGCTGCGAGAACGCCACCCTTGCGGATGACGTGATCGCCAGCCTTGAGGGTATGCGCGGCAATGGCACCAAGTGCGTCGCCGAGCGCGACCGGGCCGAATTTCATCGCCCCGCCTCATCGCCCCGCCGCAAGGTGCGGATCACTTCCGCCAGCACCGCCACCGCGATTTCAGCTGGCGCCCGCCCGCCCAGATCAAGGCCAATCGGCGCATGGATGCGGCTGAAGCGTGTGTCATCGATACCGGCAGCCTCAAGCCGCGCACGGCGTGCGCCATGGGTTTTGCGTGAGCCCAGCGCACCCACATAAAAGCACTCGGCGTTGAGGGCGGCGATAAGGGCAGGATCGTCGATCTTCGGGTCGTGCGTCAGCGTCGCCACGCCCGTATAGCGGTCAAGTCCGAGGCGTGGCAACGCATCCTGCGGCCACTGCGCCTCAACCGCGATACCAGGAAAACGCTCCGGCGTTGCAAAAGCGCTGCGCGGATCGATGATGGTGACGTTATAGCCTGCCATCTTCGCCATTGGCGCCAGCGACTGCGTGACATGAACGGCACCGATGATGACCAGGCGCGGCGCTGGCACGAAGACGTTGAGAAAGCGCGGGCCGTCCCTCGTCTCGACCATGCCACTCATTCCTGAGCGAAAGCGCGCAACCGCGTCGTCATAAAGCGGATCGTTGCGCTCAAGCCTCGCCTCGTCAATAAAGCGTTCGCTGCCGCCAGCCAGATCCTGCACCAGCAGGCCGGCACGCCGCCCGGCACGCGCCGCATTGAGCGCGGCAAGATCGCTAAGGCGCATCCCTCAACTCCGCTCGAACGCCAATCGGATGCCAAGCCCGGCCATGAGTGCGCCGCCGATCCACCTGAACCAGCGTTGCGCCCCTTCAGCGCGGCGCAGACCGCCGACGACGTGCGAGGTCAGGATAACGGTGAACACATCGGCAAGGCCGAACATGGCGTTAACAACGACACCGAGAATGAGGAACTGCGTCCATACGGGAAAATTGGCGGACGGATCGACAAATTGCGGCAGGAAGGCGACGTAAAACAGGGCAGCCTTCGGATTGAGCACTTCAACCAGCATACTTTCCGCAAACACTCGCTGGCTGCTTTTGATACTGGCCGGCGCCTGCCCGGCATCATCATTACCGCGCCGGATCAGGCCAATACCAACCCAGATCAGATAAAGGGCACCGAAAATCTTCAGCACGATATAGAGCGTCGGGATAAGGGCAAAGAGCGCCGCCAGCCCCATCGCCGCCGCCGTCACATGAACGTAACCGCCAAGATGGATCCCGAGAGCAGCAAGCAGCCCACCCCTCGCGCCACGCGCCATCGTCTGCGCGGCGGTATAGAGGATCGCCGGACCCGGAACGGCAGCAAAAAGAAATGTCGCGATCGCAAAGGCAATGAGAATATCGGACGATGCCATCACTCCACCCTTTCAACCAGAACTCTGATGCGCCCGCCACAGGAAAGCCCCACCCGCCACGCCGTCTCATCCGCCACCCCGAATTCAAGAAGGCGCGGCCGGCCATCAGCGATCACATCCATGGCGCCTGCCACCACCTCGCCTTCGACGCAACCGCCCGATACCGAGCCAAGAAAATGGCCGTTCTCATCGATTGCCAGTTGCGCGCCGGCACCACGCGGCGCCGAACCCCATGTCTCGACCACGGTAGCAATCGCCACCCCCTTGCCGGCCTGGCGCCAGGAAGCCGCAGCATCGAGCAGATCAGGCTGATCCATCATACTCTCCTTTTCAGGCGGCGCGCTGGCGCCAGACACGCATATCGGTTGTTTGATCAATCGGCCGCGACAGAGCCTGCACCAGATCGGCAATGCTGGTTAGATCATGAACCGGCCGGAATTCGTCCACATGCGGCAGCATGGCACGGATGCCCCGCGCGCGCGGCTCGAAACCATCATAGCGCAGCAGAGGATTAAGCCAGATGAGGCGCCGGCATGAGCGATGAAGCCGCGCCATTTCATCCTCAAGCCCGTGATCGTCGCGCTCAAGCCCATCGCTCACCAGAAGCACAATCGCCCCTTGCCCCAGCACACGGCGCGACCAATGGCGATTAAACTGATGAAGGGAAGTGGCGATACGCGTCCCGCCTGACCAGTCGGGCACGGCCGCCGAACAGGCGGCAATCGCCTCATCCACATCCTTGTGGCGCAGCGTGCGGGTGATGTTTGTCAGCCGGGTGCCGAAGAGGAAGCTATGCACCTGCCCGCGCTCAGCCGACAGCGCATGAAGAAAATGCAGGAAGATTCGCGTGTACTGGCTCATCGAGCCGGAGATGTCGCATAAAGCCACAATCGGTGGCCGGCGGATGCCGTGATCACGGCGCTTGAGGTCGATAAGCGCCCCGCCTGCCCGAAGCGACGCGCGCAAGGTGCGGCGTGGATCAATCAGCCGTCCGCGAATGGCAGGCTTGAGACGGCGCGTTACCTGCTCATCAACCGACAGACGCAGCCGGGCAATCGCCTTGGCCGCCAGCGCCAGTTCCTCGGCGCTCATCTGTTCGAAATCCTTGCGCTGCAGGATTTCCGCGTCCGACACCGTAAAGGTCGCGTCGATATCGAGCCTCGGCTTTTTTGGCTTCTTCTGATCGCGGATGGCCGAGAACAGCGCCTCCTGCACACGACGCATCGCCGTCTCGGCCTTGCGCTGGCGCGGATCCTCCATCGCCGGCAGCATCATCGACATCAGCCGCTCAAGATAGCCGCGCTTCTTCCAGAAGAGGCGGAATGCCTGGTCAAAGAGCGGCGTATGCTCATGCTTGCGCACGAGGAGGGCGTGGAGCGTCCAGTAAAAATCCTGCTTGTCGCCGATCCCTGAGGCTTCAACGCCCCTGACCGCATCGATCACCATCCCAGGCCCGATCGGCAGGCCGGCAACGCGCAGCGCACGGGCGAAATAAGCAATGTTTTCGCCAAGCCTGCCGTCCTCGCCCTCGATGGTCTCGGGCGCCTTCACGCCTTCAGTTCCGCCCGCACATCATCAAGCAGCTGGGCCGCCCGCGACCCCGCGATCTTGCTGATGTCATCCTGATATTTGAGGATAACTCCGAGCGTGTCCGACACCAGGGCCGGATCGAGCGCCACTTTGTCGAGTTCAACCAGCGCGGATGCCCAGTCAAGCGTCTCGGCAACGCCAGGCACCTTGAAGAGATCTTCCTTGCGGATCGCCTGCACGAAAGCGACGATTTCACGCGACAATCGTTTGGGCACACCCGGCACTTTCGCCGACAGGATCGCCAGTTCGCGTGCCGCATCGGGGTAATCGACCCAGTGGTAAAGGCAGCGGCGTTTCAGCGCGTCGTGGATTTCACGGGTGCGGTTGGAGGTGAGAATGACAATCGGCGCGGCGGCCGCCTTGATGGTCCCAAGCTCGGGGATCGTCACCTGAAAATCGGCCAGAATTTCCAGAAGAAACGCTTCAAACGCTTCGTCGGTACGGTCAAGCTCATCTATCAGCAGCACCGGAGGGCCGGCGGGGTCCGCCTTCAGCGCCTGGAGCAGCGGCCGCTCGATGAGAAAGCGCTGCGAGAAGACATCGCTTGTGAGCTTGTCGCGGCTCGTCGCGCCCCCCGCTTCGGCAAGCCTGATCTCGATCATCTGTGCCGCATAATTCCATTCATACACAGCCGAGGCGACATCAAGCCCCTCATAGCATTGCAGGCGGATGAGGCGCCGCCCGAGCCCCTGCGCCAGCACCTTGGCGATTTCCGTCTTGCCCACACCCGCCTCCCCTTCGAGAAGAAGCGGACGGCCAAGCTTGAGCGCCAGAAAAATGACGGTGGCAAGCGAGCGGTCGGCGACGTAATCGGCGTTGCCGAGCAGCGCCAGCGTATCGTCGATGGATTGAGGCAAGGCAATCTGTGTCATGTCGCTTATCTTAGCTTTGTTGGCGCTGAATCAAAGCGCTCTTACAAATTTTATACCGTGCGCGATTTCCAGAAAAACCACAGGGCCACCAACGCCAGCAGGCAAGCCGCGATCCGCCGCACTCCCCTCTCATTGCCTGGCGTGAGCGCGACACGATGCAGCCCGGCGGCGGCAATGACAATTGCCAGATGAACAAGCGTGGCAATCGCAACATAGACGCCGACATGGATCGCCAGCCCCGCCCGATCGGCCATGCCCGCTGCCTCGGCAAAGGGCGGCAACACGGTGAGGTAGAACAGCGCCGCCTTGGGATTGAGAAGATTGGTAACCAGCCCCTGGCGGAAATTTCGCCCGCCTTCCGCTGCCTGTTGCGGGGAAGGATCGCGCCAGGCGTCATAGGCAAGATAAAGAAGAAAAGCCGCGCCGCCATAACGAAGCCCTGTCGCCACAGCGGGCACCTGATCAACCAAAGTTGCCAGCCCCGAAATGGCCAGCAACCCGATCATCGCCAGGCCGATCATCACGCCCGCCACTGCAAACAGGCCAGCCCGCATGCCGCGCGCCATCACCAGCGCCACGAGATATCCCATATTGGGACCCGGCGTCAGTTCGATGAGCAGTGAAACAAAAGCAAATTCGAGCACGACACCTCGACATTTGGAGCGAAGGCGCGCAACCCTTCCGCTTACCCCATGGAATAGAAGAAGCGTTCCTCAGTAATTTTGCCGTCCTTTACAGTGTAAAGGCCGATTTCGTCCATCTCCATGCGCTTGCCGCTCTCTTTCGCCGTCACATCTATAGAAAAGTGCACAGCAAAAGCAGACCCATTGATATAAGGGCCCCGCGCTTCCGATTTATGCATCTCGTGATTGGCATACCACCAATCGCTCTTCGCCTTGACGGCCGCCGTCCCCTTGCACACCGCCATGTCGCCATCCATCGCTTCATAGCTGACGATCTCAGGCGAATTATATTTGGCGGCCGCGCCGTGATGATCGCCTGCCTTGAGGAGTGCAACAAAATCCTGGGCCAGTGCGTGGATATCCATGGCAGGTTCCTTTGATTGTTACGAAAGCGGCTATCAAAATCATCAAAATGAAGAGGTGATGACGGACCTGCCATCACCTCCTCAGCTCACGCTGCCGCAACCGCCCGCGCCGTCATGACGGCGATCAGATGAGCCCTGTATTCGGGCGAAGCATGGATATCACCATTAAGACCGCTGGCGCTGATCGACAGCCCTTCGAGTGATTTCACCGAAAAACGCTTCGACAGCGCTGCCTCCGCCGCGCTCCAGCGAAAGACGCCGTTTGAGCCGGCACCCGTGACGGTAACGCGGATATCGCGCCCGCGCTTGGCCACGAACACGCCGACAAGCGCGTAGCGCGAGGCGGGGTTGCGGAATTTCTGGTAGGCGGCGCGCGAGGGCATGGGGAAGGTGATTTTGGTGATCACCTCATCCTCTTCAAGCGCGGTCGTGAACAGGCCGGCGAAGAACTCGTCAGCCGCGATCTTGCGCTTGTTGGTGTGGATGGTGGCACCCAGCGCCAGCACCGCTGCAGGATAATCAGCGGCTGGATCATTATTGGCGACCGATCCACCGATGGTGCCGCGATGGCGCACCGCCGGATCGCCGATGCCACCGGCGAGAGCCGCAAGCGCCGGGATATTGTCGCGGACAAGCGCCGATGAAGCTACGGAAGCATGCGTTGCCATGGCGCCGATGACGATGCGCCGGCCCTTCTGTTCAATGTTTTTCAGATCATCAATCTGGCTGAGATCAACGATATGGTCGGGTGAAGCAAGCCTCTGCTTCATGGTCGGTAACAGCGTCTGGCCGCCGGCAAGCAGCTTGGCGTTTTCCTTTGTGGCAAGCGCCTTGGACGCGCCCCTGACGGAGCCGGGACGAAGATAGGTGAATGCGTACATGGTGATCTCCTGGGATCGGAATTCCGAAATGTCTTCAAGGCTGACTTATTCAGCAGCCGCCAATTTCTGCTGGCTTTGTGCCACTTTCCACACCGCCTGCGGGGTTGCCGGCATGGTCACGGCTTCCGTGCCGAGTGCATCCGTCATCGCATTCATGACGGCGGCTGGCGCGGCAATGGCGCCGGCCTCGCCGCACCCCTTGATGCCAAGCGGATTGGACGGGCATCTTGTCTCGGTGAAGCCAAGTTTGAATGACGGCAGATTATCAGCCCGCGGCATGCAGTAATCCATATAGCTTGCCGTCAGAAGCTGGCCACTGGCGTCATAGACGGCACCTTCCGTGAGCGCCTGCCCGATCCCCTGGGCGATGCCGCCATGAACCTGGCCCTCGACGATCATCGGATTGATGAGAACACCGAAATCATCGACCGCCGTATAGTTGGCGATCTCGGTAACGCCCGTTTCCGGGTCGATTTCAACCTCGCAGATATGGCAGCCGGCGGGAAATGTGAAATTGGTCGGGTCGTAGAAAGCCCCCTCTTTCAGCCCCGGCTCGATTTCCGAGGTGGGAAATTTGTGAGCGACATAGGCGTTGAGCGCGACATCGGCGAACGCCACTGATTTGTCGGTGCCCTTGACGGTGAACTTGCCATCCTTGAAGTCGATATCGGCTTCAGATGCTTCCAGAAGATGAGCCGCCACCTTCTTTGCCTTCGCCTCGACCTTGTCGAGCGCCTTGACGATGGCCGACATGCCGACCGCGCCGGAACGCGAGCCATAGGTGCCCATGCCGAACTGAACCTTGTCGGTATCGCCATGAACGATGTTGATGCTCTCCATCGGCACGCCGAGGCGCTCCGACACCAATTGCGCAAACGTCGTCTCATGGCCCTGGCCATGGGCATGCGAACCGGTCAACACCTCGACCGAGCCGGTGGGGTTGACGCGCACCTCGGCTGATTCCCACAGGCCGACGCCGGCGCCAAGCGATCCTACGGCCTGTGAAGGAGCAATGCCGCACGCCTCGATATAGGTCGAATAGCCAAGGCCGCGCAGCCTGCCGCGCCGCGCCGCTTCACGCTTGCGCTTGCCGAAGCCCTTGACGTCGGCGATCTCCATCGCCTTGTCGAGCGACGCGCGGTAATCGCCAGCGTCATACATCATGATGACCGGCGTCTGATGCGGGAATTTGCGCACGAAATTGCGCTTGCGCAGATCGGCCGGATCAAGACCCATCTGGCGGGCGGCCGTCTCGATGATGCGCTCCACCACGAACGTCGCTTCCGGTCGCCCGGCACCGCGATAGGCATCAACCGGCGCGGTGTTGGTATAGACAGCATCGACTTCGGCGTAGATCGCCGGAATATCATACTGGCCCGACAGCAGTGTTGCGTAGAGATAGGTCGGCACCGAGGATGAAAAGGTCGAGAGATAAGCGCCAAGATTGGCAATAGTCTTGACCCTGAGGCCGAGAATTTTGCCCTTGGCGTCCATCGCCAGCTCGGCATGGGTGACATGATCACGCCCATGCGCATCCGACAGAAAGGCTTCCGTACGGTCGCTTACCCATTTGACCGGACGCCCCACCTTCTTGGACGCCCAGACCGCAACCGTTTCCTCCGCATAGATGAATATCTTCGAGCCGAAACCACCGCCGACATCCGGCGCGATCACCCTGAGCTTGTTTTCCGGCGCGATACCGATGAACGCCGACAGCACGAGGCGTGCCACATGCGGATTTTGCGAGGTTGTCCACAGCGTGTAGGCGCCCTGTCCCGGGTCGTATTCGCCGATCGCCGCCCGTGGCTCCATGGCGTTGGGCACCAGACGGTTGTTGACGAGATCGATCTTGGTCACGTGATGGGCCGCACCGAAAGCGGCTTCGGTCGCCGCCTTGTCGCCGATTGCCCATTCAAACACCGTATTGCGCGGGGCAACGTCATGGAGCTGGGTTTTCGCCGCCTGTGCGCCCGCCGTATCGATAACCGCCGGCAACACCTCGTAATCAACGATGATCTTTTCAGCCCCGTCGCGCGCTTCGGCGAGCGTTTCGGCAATGACGACCGCCACATGATCGCCGACATAGCGCACCTTGCCCTGCGCCAGTGCCGGATGCGCGCCTGCCTTCATCGCTGACCCATCCTTGGAATGGATCATCCAGCCGCAGATCAGGCCGCCGATCTTGTCAGCCGCCAGATCATCACCTGTAAATACCCCGAGCACGCCGGGCGCCCCTTTCGCCGCCGCGATATCCAGACGCCTGATGACGGCGTGCGCATGGGGCGAGCGCAGGAAATAGGCGTGAACATGCCCCGGCCGGCTGACATCATCCGTATATTGTCCATTGCCCGTGATAAAACGCTGGTCTTCCTTGCGCTTAACCGAAGCGCCGATCCCTGTCTTGGTCATGGATTTTCTCCCGCAACATATTTTTTAATTTTTATTCAGCAGCCTGACGATGTTGGCCCTTCGCCATTTCCTGGCAGCCGGCATCAATCGCCTTGACGATATTATGGTAGCCCGTGCAGCGACAGATATTGCCCTCAAGCTCCTCGCGGATGGTGTGCTCGTCAGGCGTGCCCAGACGCTGCGCTATATCAACCGCCGTCATGATCATACCCGGCGTGCAGAAGCCGCATTGAAGGCCGTGATGTTCGCGAAACGCCTCCTGCATGGGATGGAGCTTGTCGCCATGGGCGAGCCCCTCGATCGTCATCACCTGCGCGCCCTCGCATTGACTGGCCAGGATCGTGCATGATTTCACCGCCTTGCCGTCGACATGAACGACACAGGCGCCGCACTGGCTGGTGTCACAGCCGACATGGGTGCCGGTCAGCCGCAGCCCCTCGCGCAGATACTGCACCAGCAGCGTGCGTGCTTCGAGCCTTGCCGAAACATCCTGTCCATTGACCGTCATGGCGACGGCGATTTTCGGTGTCTGCGCCATAGTCTCCCTCCTGCGATATCATTGACACCGGTGACGAAAAATCCGCCGCGGTGTTGAATTTTTGGGCGTGGCGGTTGCCGGCGCCTTGCGTCATGGTTTCACGCGCAAGCCAAGTGTGGTCCCATCCCCAAACCGGGTCAAGTGTCGAGAAAACGGAAATCAAAATTTCCGCACTGCAAAAATAATCACAAAAATCAGTGTTTTTCGAAATTTCTGTAATGGCTGACCTGGTCAGTTATCGCTCTCCGCCGCGCCGCGCGACACGCATGATTGACGCAACGGTATCGCGATTAACCACGAGGCAGCGCCGACCAACAATCAAGCTTGGCAGATACTTAACAATCAGCGTAGCATGGCAGTGTTGCAATGATGGCGGGCCAACCGTCGCTGGGACAGGGACAGGGTATCGTGGAGTATTTTGCACAGCAATTAATCAACGGCGTCACCCTTGGCTCCATCTATGGTCTGATCGCTATCGGCTACACCATGGTCTTCGGCATCATCGGCATGGTGAACTTTGCCCATGGCGACCTGTTCATGGTCTCGTCCTTCATCGCGCTGCTGGTCTTTTTGTTTGTGACCACCATTGTCGGCATCACCTCATTGTTCATCACCCTGACCATCGTCCTTCTGGCATCGATGTTTCTGACCTCTCTGATCAACTGGGTGATCGAAAAATCGGCCTATCGCCCGCTGCGGGGTTCATTCCGTCTGGCGCCACTGATTTCCGCCATCGGCATGTCGATTCTCCTGATGAATTTCATCCAGGTGGCGCAGGGCGCACGCAACAAGCCGCTGGCACCCATGCTGACCGACGTCATCAAGATCGCCGGCGAGGGTAATTTCGTTGTAGCCATCTCCTATAAGCAGATCGTCATCGTCGCGGTGACGGCCCTGCTGCTGGCGGTGTTCTGGTATCTGGTGCAGCGCACACCGCTTGGCCGTGCGCAACGCGCCTGCGAGCAGGATAGCCGCATGGCGGCCCTCCTCGGCATTAATGTCGACCGCACGATTTCCATCACCTTCGTCATGGGCGCGGCCCTCGCCGCCGTCGCCGGCACGATGTATCTCGTCTATTATGGCGTGGTGAATTTCGCCGATGGCTTCGTACCCGGCGTCAAAGCTTTCACCGCCGCTGTTCTGGGCGGCATCGGCTCCCTTCCCGGCGCGGTTGTCGGCGGCCTGCTCATCGGCCTGATCGAAACCTTCTGGTCAGCCTACTTTTCCATTGAATACAAGGATGTCGCGGCCTTCTCTATTCTCGCCGTGGTGTTGATTTTCATGCCGCAAGGCCTGCTTGGCAAACCTGAAGTCGAGAAGGTCTGAGCGATGGCCACGATGCAATCCCCCGCGGCCGACCCGGCGATGAAGCCTGGACTGGACTATGGCGCGGCCTTCAAGGATGCCTGTCTCGCCGGCATCATCGCTTTTCTCATCTTCGGCCTGCTTCTGGGCTACGAGACCCAGCAAACGCTGACAAATCAGATCATTCTCGTCCCGCGCACGATGTTGCTGGCAGGCGTCGTCGCTATTGTCGTCATCGGCCGTTTTCTGATCAATCTGTGGTCTGCTCATCGCGCGCAAACGCTCAAAACCGCGCCGACGAAGACAACCAACCCCTTGCTTTTGAAGCTTGAAGCGCAGGCCGGCCCCGCCTTTCTGATCGCCGCCGTCCTCTTTCCGGCGATTGTCATCATCGCTAATGGCGAATTGCAGTCATCGCGCTATCTCGTCGATCTTGGGATCCTGCTGCTCACCTATGTGATGCTCGGCTGGGGGCTCAACGTCGTTGTGGGCCTCGCCGGCCTTCTTGATCTGGGTTATGTCGCTTTCTACGCGGTTGGCGCCTATACCTATGCGCTGCTCGCAACCACACTCGTCAAACTGCCGGGCCTTGAATGGCTGGCCCCGTGGATGTTCTGGATCTGCCTGCCGGTCTCGGGGCTTCTGGCAGCTTTATGGGGCGTCATTCTGGGCTTTCCCGTATTGCGTCTGCGCGGTGATTATCTGGCCATTGTCACGCTCGCCTTCGGCGAAATCATTCGCCTCGTTCTGATCAACTGGGTCGATGTGACCAATGGCGGAGCGGGCATTTCCTCCATCCCGCGTCCGACCTTTTTCGGTCTGCCGTTCAGCGCCGCCGATAATGGCTTTGCCGCAACCTTCGGCATCACCTTTGATCCGATGCACCGCATCATCTTTCTCTATTATGTCATTGTGGCTCTTGCAGCTGTCACCTTCATCGTGACGCTGCGCCTGCGCCGGCTGCCTATCGGGCGCGCCTGGGAAGCGCTGCGCGAGGACGAGATCGCCTGCCGCTCGCTTGGCATCAACACCACCAACACCAAGCTCACCGCCTTTTCCATCGGCGCCATGTTCGGTGGCTTTGCCGGCTGCTTCTTTGCGGCAAGGCAGGGGTTCATCTCGCCCGAAAGCTTCGTCTTCATGGAATCGGCGATCATCCTGGCCATCGTCGTTCTGGGCGGTCTGGGCTCGATGCTGGGCGTCATCATTGCCACCATGGTGCTCATCGGCGGGCCGGAAATGCTGCGCAATGTCGAAAGCCTGCGCCTGGTGTTCGGCAGCGATTTCGACCCCACCAAATACCGCATGCTGATCCTTGGCATTGGCATGGTGCTCATCATGATCTGGAAGCCGCGCGGCCTTATTTCGACGCGAGAACCAACGGTGACGCTGGGTAAAAAAGCGCAAGCCATCTCCGGCGATTTCGTCAAGGAGGGTCACGGCTGATGCAAGTCCCTCTCTGGGAACACGACACGATCCTCAGTGTCGAACGCCTGACGATGCGCTTTGGCGGCCTCATTGCGATCAACGAACTCTCGTTCAAGGCGGCACGCGGACATATCACTGCTGTTATCGGCCCCAATGGCGCCGGCAAGACCACTGTCTTCAACTGCATCACCGGCTTCTATAAGCCAACCGAAGGCCGCCTGGTTCTTTATCACGGCAAGCCGGGGAGCGATCTCCTCACCCCCCTCACCGACGGTGCGACGCCTGATATCAGCGACCAGCAAGGCCGGGTTTTCCTGCTCGAGCGTCTGCCCGACTATCTGGTGGCGCAAAAGGCGCGCGTTGCCCGCACCTTCCAGAATATCCGTCTGTTTTCCGGGATGACGGTTCTGGAAAACCTGCTGGTTGCCCAGCATAACCATCTGATGCGGGCCTCAGGCTGGACACTCAAGGGCATCCTGGGGCTCAAAAGCTATCGCCAGGCGGAGGCAGCAGCCATCGCCAAGGCGCGGCAATGGCTTGAGCGCATCCATCTCACCGCGCGCGCCGATGATGCCGCCGGCGCCCTCCCCTATGGCGATCAGCGCCGGCTGGAAATTGCCCGCGCCATGTGCTCGGACCCGCAACTGCTCTGCCTTGATGAACCAGCCGCCGGCCTCAACCCGAAGGAAAGCGGCGAATTGAACGCCCTGCTGCGTGGCATCCGGGCCGAGGGCCTGACCTCGATCCTGCTGATCGAGCACGATATGTCGGTAGTGATGGAAATTTCCGACCACGTCGTGGTTCTTGATTATGGCACCAAGATTTCCGATGGCACGCCCGATTTCGTGCGCAACGACCCCAAGGTCATTGCCGCTTATCTGGGCGCCGAGGACGAAGGCGAGGTCAAGGCCATTGAAGCGGAGGTGGGCGTATGACCACCCTCCTCTCGGTTCGCGGCGTCAAGACCTATTACGGCTCGATCATCGCTCTCAAAGGCGTTGATATTGATGTCGAGGAAGGGAAGATCACGACGCTCATCGGCGCCAATGGCGCGGGCAAATCGACGCTGATGATGACGATCTGCGGCACGCCGCGCGCCCGCGAAGGCAAGATCACGTTTGACGGCAAGGACATCACCGCCTTGCCGACGCACGAGATCATGAGCCTGTCGATCGCCCAATCGCCCGAGGGCCGGCGCATTTTCCCGCGCATGACGGTGTATGAAAACCTCCAGATGGGCGCGGCCATCAACCAGCTCGCTTATTTCAAGGAAGACCTGGAGCGTGTCTGCGATCTCTTTCCGCGCCTCAGGGAAAGGCTTCAGCAGCGAGGCGGCACGCTGTCGGGCGGCGAACAACAGATGCTGGCTATTGCCCGCGCCCTGATGAGCCGGCCGCGCCTGCTGCTGCTCGACGAGCCCTCGCTCGGCCTTGCGCCCTTGATCGTCAAGCAGATCTTCGAGATCATCGCCGCCCTCAACAAGCGGGATGGATTAAGCGTCTTTCTGGTGGAGCAGAACGCCTATCATGCGCTCAAGCTCGCCCATCGCGGCTATGTGATGGTGAATGGGGTCATCACCCTGTCGGGCTCGGGCGCCGAATTGCTCGAGCGGCCTGAGGTGCGTGCCGCCTATCTCGAAGGCGGGAGGCACTGATGGAGCGCGCAGTCAACGCCAATGGCGGTACCACTGTCATCCTCTTGCCCTTCATCGCCCTCACCTTGATGTTGCTGGCAGCGATTGTGCGCCCGACGCTTGTCATCGAGGCCGGCATCGGCGACTTCCTGGTGATCACCTGCGCCATTGCCGCATGGGCGGCATGGCGCTTCGGATCGGCGATTGCCGCCACATGGCGCCCTTACACCCAGGTCGTGCTCTACGCTCTTCCGTTCGCCCTTGTCGTGCGCTGGGTTCACTATGCGCTGTTCAACGGCACCCTGCTGTCGCTTCATTATTATCTGATCGACCTCGTTGTCGTGCTGTCTCTGGCAACACTTGGCTATTTTCGCGTGAGGGCCAGCCAGATGGTGCGGCAATATCACTGGCTTTATACCAAGAAGGGTCTTTTTTCCTGGATACGCGCTGTGCCAGCGGAGGACGAATGATCTCTGCCTCCAGCCCTTTCCTTACGTTAGCGCCTTTCGCTTTACTCTCTCCCGGGGCATTCGCCCCTGAAGTCGCTGCCGCCGCAACGCAGAATCGGCCCCTCAGGGGCAAGATTTCGGCGAAACCATGGACGGACAGCCAAAGCCGGGCTAAAACCCCGGCAGCTGGGCCGTTGAAGTGCCACAGTGTTCATTGAATAGGGAGACTACCATGTCCATCAAGCTGACCAAACGTCAGGTCTTGCTCGGCGGTGCGGCAGCCGGCGTCGGTTTGACGCTCGGCACCGAAGCCACCTTCGCGCAGGCCGCCCTCAAATTCGGTTGCGGCGGGCCGCTCACCGGCCCGAACGCCTCGTTCGGTGAACAGCTGCGCCGCGGCACCGAGGCCGCTGTTGATGCCGTCAATGCCGCCGGCGGCATGAACGGCGCCAAGATCGCCCTGCAATTTGGCGATGACCGCTCCGACCCGAAGGAAGGCGTCTCGGTCGCCAATAAATTTGTGTCCGACGGTGTCAAATTCGTCGTTGGTCACTTCAATTCGGGCGTCACCATCCCCGCTTCCGAAGTCTACGCTGAAGCGGGCGCGGCGATGATGACACCGTCTGCCACCAACCCCACCATCACCGAGCGCGGTCTGTGGAACGTCGCGCGCACCTGCGGTCGTGACGACCAGCAAGGCGTGATCGCCGGCGAATACATCGTCAAGAACAAGAAGACCGCCAAGGTCGCCGTCGTTCATGACAAGACGCCTTACGGCAAGGGTCTCGCCGACTTCACCAAGGCGACCATGAACAAGGGTGGCGTTACCGAAGTGATGTATGAAGGCATCAATGTCGGCGAGAAGGATTTCTCGGCGCTCGTCTCCAAGATGAAGCAGGCCAATGTCGACCTCATCTACTGGGGCGGCCTGCACACCGAAGGCGGCCTCATTGTCCGCCAGATGCGCGACCAGGGCCTCAACGCGGTCATGATGGCGGCTGACGGCATCACCACCAAGGAGTTCTGGACCGTTGCCGGTCCCGGCGCCGAAGGCACGCTGATGACCTTCCCGTCCGATCCGCGCAACAACCCGGCCGCGAAGGAAGCCGTCGCCAAGTTCAAGGCTGCCGGCTACGATCCGGAAGCCTACACGCTCTATTCTTACGCTGCGGTGCAGATCTTCGCCGCCGCCGCCGCCGAAGCCAAGACCAACGATCCGAAGAAGGTCATGGAAACCATCCGCAACGGCAAGGCGTGGCCAACCGTTATCGGCCCGATCGCCTATGACAAGAAGGGCGATATCACCCGCCCTGACTACGTCATGTATGTGTGGAAGGCCGGCAATTACATCGAACTCTGAGATGTGATCTCTAAATGAGAGCGGAACGCCCGCCCCTTGAAAGGCGGGCGTTTTGCTGTCCTCACGGTCGCGCTTACCCCAACCGAGCCAGGACCGGGAATGTCTCCAGCATCCAGATGGCGACATTGCTGATCGTGCCCGTGAGAAAGAGGATGCCGGTGGCAACCAGCGCCCCGCCCATGACTTTTTCCACGATCGGCAGAAAGCGCCGGAACCGCAGCGACGCGGTGAGAAACGGTCCGATGGCAAATGCTGCGAGCATGAACGGGACGCCGAGCCCGGCTGAATAGACTGCAAGCAGACCGATACCGCTCCACACTGTGTTTTCACTCGCCGCCACGGCGAGAATTGCCGCCAGCACCGGACCGATGCACGGCGTCCAGCCAAAGGCGAAGGCAAGCCCCATGAGGAAGGCTCCCGCAAAGCCGGCCTGCCGCGGCGCCTCGAACCGCGCTTCGCGATAAAGCAGCGCCAGGCGGAAAACACCGAGAAAATGCAGGCCCATGATGATGATGAGGACGCCGGCGATCTGCCCGAGCAACGCCAGATGGCGCGCGAGCGCCTGCCCCAGCACCGAGGCGGTAGCCCCCAATGTGATGAAAACGGTTGAAAAACCGAGGACGAACAGCAGCGCGCTCACCGCCACCCGGCGCCGGTCGAGCGGTTGCGCCGCCTCATGTGCCGTCAGCTGATCAAAGCTCACGCCGGCGAGATAGCACAGATAAGGCGGCACGAGCGGCAGCACGCACGGGCTGAGAAAGGACAAAAGGCCGGCCCCGAACGCCGCAAGAATCGTTACAGTCATACCATCACTCCCACCAGCCATTCAGACCAGACGAAGGCTGTTCCGCCCTTGCGCCAGCCGCGCTTGCCGGCCACAAACGGGTGCCGCACACCGCTCTAGCCTAAGGATGCTTCACCAGCCATGCGAAATCTCGTGACCGATGTTGCCGGGATCAGCGTTGGACACGCCGGCGATGATCACCTGATATCGGGCGTCACCGCTCTGGTGTTTGACCATCCGGCAGTCGCCAGCGTCGATATTCGTGGCGGCGCCTCCGGCAGCCGTGAAAGCGACCTCCTGCTGCCCGAACGCCTGGTCGAGCATGTCGATGCCATTATTCTTTCCGGCGGCTCGGCCTTTGGCCTCGATGCGGCATCGGGTGCCATGGCGGCGCTGGCGAAAACGGGGCGCGGCTATGCGGTTGGCCCGGCGCGCGTGCCGATTGTGCCGGCAGCCATCCTCTTTGATCTGCTCAATGGGGGGAATAAAGCCTGGGGCGACTATCCGCCCTATCGCGAACTGGGCGCGGCCGCCGTCACCGCCGCAGGCCGGGATTTTACGCTCGGCAGCGTCGGCGCCGGGCTTGGTGCCACGATTGCTGATCTGAAAGGTGGCCTTGGGTCGGCTTCCGCCATCGCCGCCGCCGGTCAGACCATCGGTGCGCTGGCAGCCGTCAACGCGGTTGGCCGGGTGACGATGGGCGATAGCCTCCATTTCTGGGCAGCCCCCTTCGAGATCGACAGCGAATTCGGCGGCCATGGCCTGCCGCCTGACCTCGTGCCCGCAACCACGACGCTCGCGCTCAAAGGGGGGATTGGTCAGTCAACGACCCTTGCGGTGATAGCCACTGATGCCACACTCACCAAGACCCAGTGCCGCCAGCTTGCCATGATGGCGCAGGACGGATTGGCGCGCGCGATCTATCCTGTCCATACCCTTCATGACGGCGACACCGTCTTTGCTGCGGCAACCGGGCACCGCCCCGCCCCCCGAGATGCCGGCGAGATGACGCTTCTCGGCGCCCTTGCTGCCAACACGCTGGCCCGCGCCATCGCCCGTGCCATCCATGAGGCGGCAAACGACAAAGGTTCCCCTCTGCTGCCGAGCTATCGCCAGAAATGGGGCCGTTGAGGCTCTACTTTTACCGCAGCTTGCGCCTGCAACCGATTCTGACGACTCAGATTTCTGCCAGCAGGCAGCTACGTGAAACGCTTGAGCGATAACGATGCCGGATCAACCAGCGGCGTTGACCCGCTCACCAGGTCGGCTACAAGCCGCCCCGTCGCCGCCCCCAGACCAATCCCCCAATGCCCGTGGCCAACGGCAAGCCACATGCCGGGGACGCCAGGCGTGGCGCCGATGATCGGCGCACCATCAGGCGTATTGGGCCGGCGTCCGAGCCAGGCTTGCGGCTCCAGCCTCTTGTCGAGCGGGAAGAGCGTGCGGGCGGCTGCTTCCGCCTTGTCAAGCTGCACCGGCGTTGGCGGCGCGTCGCGATCATTGAATTCGGCTCCTGTGGTGATGCGGATGCCTTTCATCATCGGCGTCATGTTGTAACCGCCCTCCACATCGAGCATCGGGCGGCCTGGTACGGCATTGCCGACAGCCGAATAATGCATGTGATAGCCGCGCTTGACCGCAATCGGCACATCAACCGCGAAACGGGCAAGAAATTCCTTTGCCCATGGCCCGAGCGCCACGACCACCTGATCGCCCAGAATGACGCCATTTTCAGATGCCAGCGCGAAGCCTGAGGCACGGCGCACCAGCCCGCCGGCATCCGCAGTCACAAAGACGCCACCCAGCTTCTGCATATGCTCGACATAGGCTTTGGCGAGCGCACCGGGATCCGATGTTGAGGACGCCGCACTCAAATAGGCCGCGCGCGTCATCACCGGCTTGACATGCGGTTCCAGCGCCGCAATGCCCGCGCTATCCAGCTCATCGACCGCAACCCCGTATTTGCGCATCAGGTCATGATCCCGGCGCTCGGAATCAAATCCGCCCTGCGTCCGGTAAAGATGCAGCCATCCCGTATCGCGGATGAGGTGAGAGACCCCCGCCCGCGCCGCCAGCCCCTTGTGCTCGGCGATCGCATGCGCCGCGAGTGGCGCCAGTCGGGCAGCTGACGCTGCGATGCGCTCAGGCGATGACTCGCGGTAATAGGCAAAGAGCCAGCCGGCGATGCGCGGCACGAAGCCGGCGTTGAAATGAAGATGCGCCGTCTGTCCCGAAAGATAGCGCAGCAATGTCGGCAGATGGCGCGGAAACGCGGTTGGCAGCAGCGAGGACCGGTCGATCACCCCGGCATTGCCGTAGGACGTGCCCTCGCCTGGCGCCTGACGATCAACCAGCGCCACTTTGAGGCCGCGCTCGGCCAGAAAGGCTGCCGAGGCAGCACCCACCATGCCGGCGCCCAATACGATAACATCAACCTTGTGTTCCATCCTGGCCTCCGCGCTCGCGCCACCTTTACCTAAGGTCAGGACCCGTTAATTTGGGCGAAACGGTGGGAGGGACATGGCGCGAGGTTGAGGAGCAAGCCTGCAGGAAGTCGTCTGACGTTCAAAGGCTTGCGACATAAAGATAAAGATCGCGTCATTTCACCCCATCCGAAGGACAAGGCACGAATGGTAAACTGGTTCGTCGACGCCCTCAACCATACCAAAGGGTATGCTTTTCGGGCTTCTCCTGCCATTTTATCCATTCGTGCCATGCCGTTTTGCCTAAATTGATGGGGTCCTGACTCTAGTTCCGATCAATCACAGGTGGAAAGACCTATTTCTTGAACAGGCAGCGGTTTCGCCCCGGCGGAGCCCATGCTAGCCAGAGGCAGGAGACATCATGCCCCGCCCCCTGAAGATTGCCCCTTCGCTGCTTGCCGCCGACTTCGCCGCTCTTGGTGCAGAAACCCGCGCTATCGATGAAGCGGGTGCCGACTGGCTTCATCTCGACATCATGGACGGGCATTTCGTGCCCAATATCAGTTTCGGTCCGGCCATCGTCAAGGCTCTGCGCCCGCATTCGACGAAGCCCTTCGATGTCCACCTGATGATCGCGCCGGTCGATCCCTATATACCGGCCTTTGCGGCGGCAGGCGCTGATCTCATCTCGCTGCACGTTGAAGCAGGACCCCACCTCCATCGTTCGCTTGGCCTTATTCGCAGCCTTGGCAAGAAAGCGGGCGTCGTCATCAATCCCGGCACGCCGGCATCAGCGGTTGAGGCAGTGCTTGATCTCGTCGACCTCGTGCTGGTGATGAGCGTCAACCCCGGCTTCGGCGGCCAAAGCTTCATTGACGGCGCGCTCACCAGCCTGCGCCACGTGGCGGCTCTTGTCGGTGAGCGACCCATCGACATTGAGGTTGATGGCGGCATCGGCCCCGAGAATGCAGGAGCGGCGTGCGCTGCAGGCGCCAATGTTCTGGTGGCCGGCTCATCGATCTTCAAGGACGGCCCTGCTACCTACCGATCAGCCATCGAGGCGCTGCGCCGCGCTGCCGCCTGAAAAAAAAATCGATTTTCCGAGGTTACCCATGATCCCCCGCTATGCTCGTCCCGCCATGACAGCCATCTGGTCGCCAGAAACGCGCTTCCGTATCTGGTTTGAAATCGAGGCGCACGCGACCGATGCGCTGGCCGAGCTTGGCGTTGTGCCGAAATCCGCAGCGGCTCTCATCTGGGAGAAGGGAGACAAGGCCAGTTTCGACAGCGCCCGCATCGATGCAATCGAGCGCGAGGTGAAGCACGACGTCATCGCCTTTCTCACCCATGTGAGCGAAATCGTGGGCCCTGAAGCGCGTTTCCTGCACCAGGGCCTCACCTCATCGGACGTGCTTGATACCTGCCTTGCCGTTCAATTAAGCCGCGCTGCCGATCTTCTGCTTGCCGATCTCGACGCGCTGCTGGCCGCCCTGAAAAAGCGCGCCTATGAGCA
>NZ_JAKFWN010000017.1:0-20756 GCF_021731865.1 Raskinella chloraquaticus (SeqCode)
ACCAGCGCTTGCTGGAGCCGATCGGCAACATCCCGCCCGCCGAGGCGGAAGCAAACTACTACGCGGCGCTTGAGAACATCAAAATGGCCGCGTAGGACTCAAGCAAACCGCCCTCCGGCAAACCCAGTGCGGTTCACTCAGGCGCTATCGGAACGCCGCAGTGGAAAACATCGTAAGTCTCGATCAGTGCAAGGCCGCTCCAATCGGCCCTCAAGTAGCCAGGACAAATGGCGAGAATCGTGTTCGCGACACAATAGAAGACCGCCGACTGCAATTTCATTTCACGGTTCCCATTTGCGTCTTCAAGAGAATTTGCGCGCGGCAAGGCCCGCGAATAAAGAACAGCCGCCCGCAAAGTCCTCATCATCCCGCCAAGGCAGGCTGCGGCATGAAGTTGTTCGCGATGCGATCGAGGACATAAAGCGTTGTTTAGAGAGAAAACAGCGCTATTCCTTCAACGACGGTTGGTTTGAAAGTCAATTCGCCTTGATCCAGGCCACGGTCTGGGCGACCCCTTGGACCGGGGTCGTCTGATGGTTTGCGTCCACGACCACTCGCTGGCCGACTGTGTAAGGAGCCTGGTCCTGAATTGCTGGGCGGTCGGACGACCCGATGACCCACAAGACTGGCGTGCGCACGCCCTGCGCAGCAGCGGCGGCGGCAGCGGGTCCAGACGGATCGAAGAAACTGAGATACGCCTCCGCTGCGGTCTTGATCGGGAACGTGCGCCCCTGGTTGAAATCCTTGAATTCGGCCGTCTCCCGGCCTCGCCCCGCAGTGACCATCGCCCGTGCGCGTTCAAGGCTGTCGCCACTGACGCCAGCGATAAAGAGCGGCCGGTGCCCTGGCGCGAGGGCCACCACTCCAGCCGCGCGCCCTCCCGCAGCGACATAGCCGAGCGAGATGTTGGCACCCATGCTGTGGCCCGCCAGAAACACCTTCTGCGCTCCTTGACGTTCGGCCTGCGCCACAGCGACTGCCACCTCGTTGACTGTCGAGGCATATGTCCGATAGCCAGACGACCACGACATGCGCGGCATGACTACCACCGCCCCTTCTCGTCGCAGAGCGGCAGCTAGTGGCTGCAGAGGTCCTTGGCCGCCCCCCTTGCCGTGGATCAGCACAACCCCGACGCCGCGGAGTTCCTGCGCCGCCACGCTCATTGGCCAAAAGAGTACCGTGACAAGAATGAAAGTGGTGATCGCAGAAAATATATGCTTCATCTTCTAGTCCTCATTCGCCGACCCAGATCGCTGCAGTTCGAGAAAAGTACATGCGACTGGCGATAGTCACAAGCTGAGAAGTGTCTTCGGGAATCTGAACAGTCGGAATAAGTAGAATTTCTGCCAGTACCCATGCCGAATGTTCTGCGGCCATAGCGGACCGGATTTTCATACCGATAGTGGCGGCCCCGGCCAAAGTTCAGTCATCGCGTGAGCATGCTATATATCAGGACCGTCGGAATGCGCACGAGGTTACCAGGCGCATCGATCATGTCGCGCGGATATCCCTCGCGCTCCGCGGCTGTTTGTTCGACGATGTGATGGATTTGATAGCCAGCCTTTGGCTCGCTGACAGCATCTATCAATTCTTGCATCGTTTTTGATGTATCTTGATATGAAAGCAGTTGTCTCTGGTTGGATCAAGCCATTCCAACGCGTCGTAGGCGGTCATGAGCGCGCGTGCGGCTGGAACTGCAGAGCGTCCGAAGTTTGCAAGCCAGCGTGCAGCGGCCTTTGCATAGCTCGTGATAGCCCTGTTCGTTGAGGGAGGCTCCTCCGGCAGTTGTGGCGGTGGCGGAATGTCGGCTGGTTGATCGGCGTTCTCGGTCGGCAGTTCAGAAAGTGGCTTTCCATCCCTGCCACCGCCTGGTGGCTCACCAGAGATCGACGCGAGTATGACTGTTAATGGGGATGCTTCACCAACTGCGCCGCCATCGCGCGGCTACCTCCCGCCACCCGGTTGACCGGCAGGGATTCGTAGCTGCGCAGGATTGAACGCCCTGATCGCCAGCTCGTGCAGTTCGGCATGGAGTGCGCGCAAATCGGCGAGCTCCCGCCGCAGCGCTTTCTGTTCATGCGAACGATAGGCGGCGTCGGGCGACAACCAGGAAGCCAGCAGAACCCGCTGGTGGCAGTCAATGCTGCGCCGCAGGCGCTGGTCGGTCAGGTGGAAGCGGGTGGCAAGGTTCATGAAACGGTTCCGATGTTAGGACAACAATCCTAACACTGGCCGCCACAGGTGCGAGGTCATGACTTATCCCTCTGGGATAAACCTCTGAAACAACGATAAAACCGAGTGAAAAATCAATAGAAGAGCGGCGGGCTTTTCCACTCTGGAGCCAAAGCCGATCAGGTCGGATCGAATTTTGGCTCCAGGTTATTTTGCATCCCCTTTATCCGCCAGCCGGTATCCGCCTGGCGGGAGGATGCTCTAGCCGCCCACCACCCGGTCCACCATCTCGCCCGACAGGCCGAGATAATTTGCCGGGTCGCAGGCATGGTCGATGGCTGCGTCCCCACCAAGCGCGCCGACGATCTCTGGCGCGCGTTTGAGAATGTCGGCCAGCATGCCGCCCTGTTCGATCGCCTGCCGGCAGGCGCTGTAGACGACATCGTGAGCCTGCTGGCGCCCGAGCTTGGGAGCGGCTGCCATCATCACCGCCTCTGCCACGATCAGCCCATGGGTGAGGCCGAGATTGGCGCGCATGCGGTTTGTATCAACCACCAGCCCGCCCAGCATGAATTTTGCCTGATGAAGCGCCGAGGCCGTGAGGAGGAAACTCTCCGGCAGCGATACCCATTCAAGGTGCCAGGGGCCGGTGGCGCGCTCGAAATCATGGATCATGGCATCAAGCATGGTTGCCACATGCTGGCGCACGGCTTTGGCTGCGGCCAGCATAAGCTCGCTTGAAATCGGATTGCGCTTTTGCGGCATGGTCGAGGAGGCGCCGCGCCCGGGCTGGAACGGTTCCGCCACCTCGCCGAATTCGGTTGCTGCCATCATCATCACATCGCTTGCGACCTTGCCAAGCGTGCCGGTGATGAGGCCAAGCAGTGTCACCGCTTCCGCCAGCCCGTCGCGCGCCACATGCCAGGTGATGGCTGGTTGGGCGAGGTTGAGTTCGGCGCAAAACGCCGCCTGTACGTCGAGCCCGCGCGGACCAAGCGAGGCGAGCGTACCGGCCGCCCCTGAAAACTGTCCGATCAGAATGCGCGGCAGCGCCTGCTGTATACGCTCGATATGGCGGTCGATGGAGGAGAGCCACACCGCCACCTTGTAGCCAAACGTCACCGGCAGCGCCTGCTGGAGATGGGTGCGCCCTGCCATCGGCGTGTCGCGATGGCGCGTGGCAAGCTTTGCCAGGATGGTGCGCAGCTCGTGCAGATCGCGCGTGATGATGGCGAGCGCCTGTCGCAATTGCAGAATTGTCGCCGTGTCCATGATGTCCTGGGTGGTCGCTCCCCAATGGACGTAGCGCCCTGCCTCTCCCGCAGCCTTCACCAATTGGTGGACCAGCGGCAGGATGGGATAGCCGACGATCTCGGTCTCGCGCCGCATATGGTCGTAATCAATGCTCACGCTCTTGCAGACAGCGTCAATCGTGGCCGCCGCCTCGGGCGGGATGATGCCAAGCCGGCCTTCGGCACGGGCGAGCGCTGCCTCAACTTCAAGATAGCAGGCGACGAGCCCCTCATCGGAAAAGATGTGGCGCATCTCGCTGGTGCCGAACATGTCGCGGAAAAGCAGAGAATCAAAAACGGTCGACGCCACGATCAGATCTCCTTCATAGGGAGCGTGACTTTAGGCGTTGACAGGCGGTGCTGCCAGCCCCGGCATTGCATTGATCAACGCCTTGATTTCGGGGCGGCAGGAGCCGCAATTGGTGCCGGCCTTTGTGAGCGCACCGATGGCATCGACATCGCGCGCGCCTGACGTGAACGCCTCGCTGATCGTCGCGCGGCGCACCGCAAAGCACGAGCACAGGAGCGGCCCAAGGTCGGGGCCGGCATCAGCAGTGCGGCCCGCCAGAAGGGCCTTCTGCTCACCTGTCGTGAGCTTGTCCTTGGCGAACATGTCGATCAGCCAGTCGAATAGCGCTTCTTCGCGCTGCGGCGCCACGAAGAGTGCGGTTTCAAGCCGGTCCGCTTGCAATGAAGCGACACGAAAATGTCCCGTATCGTGATCTGCAAGGCTCGCGCGGTTCCCGTTTTCACCTGTCAGATTGGCGAGCACCGCCTGCAGCGCTGCGGGTGCGCGGGTCGAGGCAAAGAAAACGGCTTCCCCGTCTGCGAGCCGCAAGCGCACATGTTGCAGCCAGGCGGGGAGGGGAAGCGGGTGCCGGCTGAGCAGGATGCCCTCACTTGCCATGGCAACCGGCTCGACCGCGACGGGCGTGGCTTTCGATTCAGGCTGGCCTGAAAGTGGGTCGACATCGTCCTGAACGACGGCGTCGACCCTGACCAGCCCGCCGGTTGCAGCACTCCAGTGAAAGGGGGCGAATACCATGCCCGCCGGCAGGCCGGGATCGATATCGACCCGCAGGGTGACCGATCCATGGGCGCTTTCAACCCGTGCGTAGCCGCCAGATCGCAGACCGTGGTGCGCGGCGTCGTCAGGGTTGAGCGCAAGCAATGGCTCGCTGACATGGCGGGCCAGACGTGGCGCCTTTCCCGTTCGTGTCATCGTGTGCCAATGGTCGCGCACCCGCCCGGTGTTCAACATCAGCGGGTAGGCAGCACTTGGCCGATGGGCAAGGTGAGGTGGAGAGATCGCGACAAAACGCGCCCGCCCGTCAGGGGCAAAAAATCCGCCTGCGGCAAAAAGCCGGTCCTGCGGCTTGGCACCCTTTCGCCACGGCCAGTGAAACGGCGTCAGGGCTTGGTAGCCGGTATCGTCGATGTCAGCGACGGCGCCGATATCAAAATCGCGGCTGCCGTCATTTTCAAAGGCAGAGAGCGCCGCGTGCTCGCGAAAGATCGCCGCTGGCCCCTCATAGTCAAAACCCGCATAGCCCATGCGCCGCGCCACAAGGCATATATGCTCCCAGTCGGGCCTGGCGTCGCCCGGTGCTGGCAGAAACGGGCGCTGACGCGAAATGCGCCGCTCCGAATTGGTCACCGTCCCGTCCTTCTCGCCCCAGGCGCTGGCCGGCAGCAGGACATGGGCGCCCGCCTCATTGGTGTCAGTGGCACTCATCGCTTCCGAGACGACGAACAGATCGAGTTTTTTCATCGCCGCGCGTACGCCGTCAGCTCGCGGCATCGTTACCGCTGGATTGGTATGCATCACCCAAAGGGCCTTGATGGCGCCGCGCGCCACCGCATCAAACATGGCAACCGCCTTGCGGCCTTCGCCTCCGGCCAGATGCGGCGCGCCCCAGAAGCGGGCGACCCGCTCGCGCTCTTGCGGTGTGTAGCCCATATGAGCGGCCAGCATGTTGGCCAGCCCGCCCACCTCGCGCCCGCCCATGGCGTTGGGCTGGCCGGTCAGCGATAAAGGACCGCAACCCGGCTTGCCGATGCGCCCGGTCGCCAGATGGCAATTGAGGATGGCGTTGACCTTGTCCGTACCTTGCGCCGACTGGTTGACGCCCTGGCTGTAGCAGGTGACGACGCGCTCACGGTGGATGAAAAGATCAACGAAGCGGGCGATATCCTCAGCGCTCAGACTTGTTCGTGCCGCAACGCTTGAAAGGTCGGGAGCAATCTCGTGGGCCCGTGCCAGGGCTGCGTCGAAGCTGCTGGTATGGGCGGCGATGAAGGCGCGGTCGGTCTTTTGGCGGCGCGCCAGCTCGCTCAGCAAAAAAGAAAAGAGCACACTATCCATGCCGGCTGCGACGGGCAGGGAGAGATCAGCCCCTGCGGACGTGGCGGTGACGCGCGGGTCGATGTTGACGAGGATGGCGCCTCTTGTCTCGCGTGCCGTCTGCATGCGCTGGTAGAGGACAGGATGACACCAGGCAGCGTTCGATCCGGCAAGAATGATCAGATCGGCTTCGTCCAGATCCTCATAGGTGTTCGGGACCGTGTCGGAGCCGAAGGCGCGCCGGTGGCCTGCGACCGACGAGGCCATGCACAGCCGGGAATTGGTATCGACATGCGGCGTGCCGATAAAGCCCTTCGCGAATTTGTTGGCAACGTAATAATCTTCCGTCAACAACTGGCCCGAGAGATAGAAGGCAATCGCCCCGGCGCCGTATTTTTCAAGTGTTTGCTTCAGGCCATCTGCAATGAAGGCGCTTGCCTGGTTCCATGTCGCGCGCTGGCGATGGATGGTCGGGTAGAGAAGCCGCCCCTCAAGGCCGATTGTCTCGCCGAGCGCCGCCCCCTTGACACAAAGCCGTCCGTGATTGGCAGGATGATCCGTGTCCCCCGTGACCGCTGCGCTGCCATTGCCATCCGGCGATACCACGACGCCGCACCCCACGCCGCAATAAGGGCAAGTCGTTTTGATCGACCCTGACAGGCGGGCGTCCATCAATAGACGTCGGCTTGATAACGGCCCGCCTTCTTCAGCCCGGCAACGAAGGAAACAGCGTCCTCGCTGCTCATCTTTCCATGCGCGCCAGCGATATCAACGAGAACCCGCTCCACATCCTTGGCCATGCGTTTGGCATCGCCGCAGACGTACAGGTGCGCGCCGTCCTTCAGCCACGACCATAACTCGGAACCGCTATCGCGCATGCGATCCTGCACATAGATCTTGTCTTTTCCGTCCCGCGACCACGCAAGTGTCAGGCGCTGCAGATGCCCAGCCGATTTCATGGCATTCAGTTCGTCGGCATAGAAGAAATCGCAGGCTGAGCGTTGATGGCCGAAGAAAAGCCAGTTGCGCCCCGGCGCCCTGCAGGCGATGCGCTCATGAAGGAAGGCGCGGAAGGGCGCGATGCCGGTGCCAGGCCCGATCATGATGATCGGCTTTGCCATGTCAGCGGGCAAGGCAAAGTCATGGGCCTTTTGTACATAGGCTTTGATGGCCGCTCCCGGCAGCGCACGCTCGGCCAGAAAGGTTGACGCCAGCCCATGGCGCTGGCGTTGCCCGAGGCGGTAGCGCACGCTGTCAACCGTCAGTGACAACTGGTCTGGAATGGTTTTGGGCGACGATGAGATCGAATAAAGGCGCGGCTGCAGGAGGTCCAGGGCTTCAGTAAACGCCTCGGGACTGAGCTTCAATCCGGCAAATTTGTGCAGCGTTCCAAGCACGTCGAGCAGCGCTGCGTCACCATCAGGATCATCACCTTTGGCAAGCGCCTGAGCCTTTGCCCGCTGGGCGCCGCCCGTCACGAACGAAATGAGCTGGAACAACGTGTCGGGCGCCGGCCCCAGCGCACGCTCGTGAATGAGTGCGTGACGCAGCGTTGAGCCGCCAACCGGCGCATCGGGTCGCGCGCCCATGAGGGCGATGATCGCGTCAGCCAGTCGCGGATCATTGTCGGCAAAAACACCGAAACTGTCACCAACCACATACGACACACCGCTGCCCGAAAGGTCGAATTCGATGTGGTATGTCTCCTTCTGCGACCCTTCTCCGTTCAGCTTGCGCCGGGATAAAAACCGCACCTCGGTCGGATTGTCGCGTGACATTCCCCTGGCGGGTGGCGCGTTCGCTGCAACCGGGGCAGCCTGAACCGCAGCCCCCGCGCCATCCTGCATCAGCGATTTGATCGCCCTGAGTGTCTCCTTGCCGCCGGGAGCGCACAGGTTGAGCCGCGCTTCGCTCCCTGAGGCGAGCGCTGCGGAATAGGTGGCGCACACATAGCCGCACTGGCCGCAATCCTGCTGCGCCATGGCGGCAAACAATTTCTGCCTGACGGAGCGCCCCTCGGCGCGTTTCAGCCGCTCGGCAATCTCCATGGCCGGATCATGCCAGGGCGCATCGTCAGCTTCGGCTGGCGGTTCGTTCAGAAGGGCCGAAACCTCGCCGGGAGCCAGCGCCGTCACGGCTGCCGTATCAAGCTTCAGATAGCCGGCGAAAAAACCGCTCAGCCAGGCGCGCTGGGCGGCCTCGAACGGCGCTGTCTCGGGCAGAAGATCGTAACTTTTGACCAGCGGCAAATTGATCGTCATGACGCACCGCCCGCAAGTGCCTTCAGCGTCTCGTCATCAACGCGATGGGTGAAGGCGTGGAAGCTTTCGTCCGGGGATGTGCGGTGCGCTTGCCACGCCCTCAGCAGGCGCTCGACATGGCCGGCGGCCTTGCCTGCCGGCACCTTCGGCCATAGCAGGCGTCCGATCCTCGCCTGATCGGCGAAGCCGCCGCCGACAATGATATCGTAGCCCTCAATCGTATCGCCCTCATCGTTGACCGGCACTGGCGCCCCGACGAGCCCGATATCGCCGATATAATGCTGGGCGCACGAGTGATGACAGCCGGTGACATGAATATTGACCGGCTGGTCGAGCACAAGCTTCTGGTCAAGGCTCGCGGCGATCCTCACTGCGTCTTCCTTGGTGTAGGCAGCGGCGAATTTGCATCCCGTCTTGCCGGTGCAGGCGACCAGCCCCGAAGCCAGCGTGCTGGCGCTCGCCGAAAGGCCGAGCGCGCCAAGACCGGCTATCACCGCCTCGACATCGCCGTCGCGCACGCCTGACATCAGCAGGTTTTGCCAGACGGTGAGGCGGATATCGCCATCGCCGTAGCGCTTGGCGAGCATCGCCAGTCCACGCACCTGGTCGACGCTGAGCTTGCCTACCGGACAATGAACACCAATCCAGTTCAACCCTGCCTGCTTCTGCGCCCGCACGCCGATATGGGCCTGACGATCAATTGGCGGGCGCGGAAGAAGATCGCTTTCGCTGAGGCGGGTAAGCTTCCTGTCGAGGAGCGTTTCCACCTCGCCCAGAAAGCGCTCGAAGCCCCACGCATCGAGGAGATATTTGAGCCGTGCTTTGGTACGATCAGTGCGCGTGCCATGCGAAATGAACACGCGCACAATGGCGTCCGCCACCGTGATACAGTCTTCGCTCGTGCAGAACAGACCGGTGGCACGCGCCAGATCCTTGTGGCCGGTGATCCCGCCCAGCGTCACACGCCACATCAATTGTTTATCGCCGTTGTCCTTTGCTCTGAGTTGAACCGCTTGAAAGCCGATATCATTGGTCTCTTCCAGCGTGGCGATGATCCCGCCACCGTCGAAGGCGACGTTGAATTTGCGCGGCAAACCATAAAGCGAGCGGTCATTGAGAATATGCTTGTGCCAGTCGCTGGCAAGCTGCCTGGTGTCGGCAATTTCCTGCCCGTCGATCCCCGCCGTCGCGCCCCCGGTGACGTTGCGGATGTTATCAGCCCCCGAGCCGCGGGTGCTCAATCCGAGATTCTCGACCGCTTCCACCACCGCCGCCCCGCTTGAGGGTGCAATCTCGCGCAGTTGCAGATTGGCGCGCGTCGTTACATGGACGTAGGGGCCACCATGACGCTCGGCGATGTCGGCAACGCCGGCGAACTGCCAATGGCGCAGGATGCCGTTGGGAATGCGCAGCCGGCACATATAGCTCGTCTGCGTTGGCGCCACATAGAACAGGCCATAATAGCGCCAGCGAAAATTATCCTCCGGCTTCGGTGCCTCGTTGCGGCGCGACTGTGCCTTGAAGCGCGCATAGGCATCGAAGGGGTGTTCGGCCCGCTTCCATTTCTCCTGATCAGCCAGCTTGCCGCCGCCCGCCGTCACGCTGTCCTGAGCGGCCGTGTGGATCGCATCGGGTCCGGCCGGACCTGCAGGCGCAACCGGCGCTTTGCCCGCCAACATGCCAGCCCCGATGCCGGCCGCAAACCCTTCGAGATAGCGCTTCTGTTCACCAGAAAAATCGCTGCTCATGTCACGCCGCTTTCTCTGACATGTGAGACACGAAGGCGCGCCCATGAATGAGGTCGAGGCGCATTGCTGCGATGGATAAACCCGAGCGAATAAGGTCGCGGTACCACAGCCCGTCCTCGGTATCGCCGACCAGAACGCAACCGATCAGGCGGTCGCCTGAAAACACCAGGCGGCGGTATGTCCCGTTCGCCCGCGCCTCGATGACGGCGCTGCTGACGCTATCACTGTCGCTTGACATATCGCCGGCAGAAAACACCGGCACGCCAGAGACCTTGAGATTGGTGGCAGGCGCCATGCCGGCAAAGGCAGCCGGCTCGCCACAAAGGCAGCTGGCAAGCACGTCGGCCTGCGCATAGGCGGGTTCGATCAGCCCGTGGACGATGCCGCGATGTTCGGCACACTCGCCGATGGCGAAGATATCCGCCACATTCGTCGCCATCTGGTCATCGACGATGATGCCGCGCCCGACTGCCACGCCAGCGGCCCTGGCAAGTGCTGCGTTGGGTTTGATGCCGACCGCCATCACCACCAGGTCGGCTGCTATCTTCCCGCCATCGGCAAGGAGAACGCCATCCACTGTGCTGTCGCCGGTGATTGCTTGCGTCTGCGCCTTGAGAATGACGCGGATACCACGCCGGCGCAGGGCATCGAGCAGGAAGGCTGCGCCGCGCGCATCAAGCTGGCGCTCCATGAGCCGGTCCATGACGTGGAGCAGCGTCACCTTCGCGCCGCGACGGGCCAAGCCGGATGCCGCCTCGATGCCGAGGAGCCCGCCGCCAATCACAACGGCGGCGTATCCGGGCTGCACCGACGCTTTCATCGCCGCGACATCGTCAAGCGCGCGGAACACCATGACGCCAGGCAGGTCAGCGCCCGGCACCGGCAGACGGATCGCCTGCGAGCCGACGGCAAACACCAATTGGTCGTAGTTATGGCGCGTTCCCTCGGCTGTTACCGCCACCTTGGCAACGGTATCGATGCTTTGGACGGTGGCGCCACAGATAAGGCGGACACCCTGCGCGGCATACCAGTCACGGCTTCTCAACTGGACGCCATCATCGTCATTGTCGCCGGCAAGCAGGGAGGACAACAAAACACGATTATAGGCAGGCGATGCCTCGGCACCGAGAACCGTGAGGGTGAAACGGTGAGGCGCCCGCGCGATGATCTGCTCCACCAGGCGCAGCGAGGCCATGCCATTGCCGATAATGACAAGCCGCAGGCGCTCGCGTAACGGCTCGGTCGCCATGGTCAGGCGACCAGCGAGGGCGCCTTGTGGCGCGCATAGAGGAATTCGATCACCGCCGCGCGACATTGGGTATAGGTCGCATCGCTGACGAGCGCGAGCCGATCACGGGGGCGTGCGAGCGGAACGGTCAGGACCTCGCCGATGGTTGCCGCCGGCCCGTTGGTCATCATGACGATGCGATTGGAAAGCAGGACCGCCTCATCGACATCATGCGTGATCATGATCATCGTGTTCTTCAGCCGGGAATGAATCTCCATCACCGAATCCTGGAGGTGGGCGCGCGTCAGCGCGTCGAGCGCGCCAAAAGGCTCATCAAGAAGGAGGATCTTCGGCTCAAGCGACAGCGCGCGGGCAATGCCGACGCGCTGCTTCATGCCGCCTGACAATTCCGAGGGGAATTTCTCCAGGGCATGGCTCATGTGGACGAGCGCCAGATTATGCTTGATCCATTCGTCGCGCTCCGCCCGGCTCTTGCGGCCGGAAAACACCTTGTTCACCGCTATCGCCACGTTGTCGTAGACGCTGAGCCAGGGCAGCAGCGAATGGTTCTGGAAGACGATGGCCCGCTCAGGGCCGGGGCTGTTGACCTCGCGGTTCTGCAACAGCACGGCGCCTTTGGTCACCGGCGTCAACCCGCCGATAATGTTCAGTAGCGTCGATTTTCCACAGCCGGAATGACCAATGATCGAGATATACTCGCCATTGGCGATGGACAGATGAATATCGCGCAGAACTTCGGTTGTCGTCGAGCCCCGCTGAAAGCTTTTGGCGATGTGATCAAGCTTGAGATAGGGGTCGCTGTCCTTTGACATCACCGCTCCTTCAGGGCGTTGCGCTGCGCGTGACGAAACGCCCTGCGGCAGACACCAGGCGATCAAGGACAAAGCCGACAACGCCGATATAGACGAGCGCGACCACGATGTCGGGCAGTTTGGATGAATTCCAGGCGTCCCAGATGAAAAATCCGATGCCAACACCGCCTGTCAGCATTTCAGCCGCAACGATCGCCAGCCATGACAGACCGATACCAATGCGCAGCCCGGTGAAGATATAGGGCGCCGCTGAAGGCAGCATCACCTTGAAGAAAAGCTCCAGGGTGTTGAGGCGAAGCACCGCAGCGACATTGCGATAATCCTGCGGCACGTTGCGGATGCCGACCGCCGTGTTGATCAAGATCGGCCAGATGGACGTGATGAAGATCACGAAGATCGCGGATGGATTGGCATCACGGAAGGCCGCGAGCGAAATGGGCAGCCAGGCAAGCGGGGGAACCGTGCGCAACACCTGGAAGATCGGATCAAGCCCGCGCATCGCCCAGATGGACTGCCCGATCAGGGCGCCGATGGCGATGCCGGCGATTGCCGCCAGCCCGAAGCCGACCGCTACCCGCTGCAGGGAGGTAAGAATACGCCAGCCAAGCCCGATATCCTGGGATCCGGCCCAATAAAAGGGTTGCAGGATCAGGTCTTTCGATTCGCTCCACACGATACTGGGCGTGGGCAGTGATGCGCCGGGCTGAGAAAAGGCAATCTGCCAGATGAGAAGCAGCAGGGCGGTCGTGAGGGCAGGAGGCAGAGCATTCTGCAGCGTCCATATCCAGGCGCGCATTGCCCTGCGGCCCAAGGAAAACGCCGGCGAGACCGCGACCGCGTTATTCAGCACCTTTCGCGGGTTAGCCGTCGCCGGCGCTGAAGTGTGAGCATAGCCATCACCAGTGCTTGCCAATGTCATGCCGCCGATCCTCTATCCGCCGTTTGACGGGCCGTACAACCGCGTCGCTTATGGTCCGACATTCAAACTCCATGCCAACGGCCAAGTGTGCGCTTATCCGCCTCTTCGCTGCAAAACCGGAAGATTGGATTCCTCAGCATCGCCGCATCTGCCCAAAAAACATACGGCGATCAAAAATTGTCCAATTAAACGGCAGCCCGCTTGATTTTGAGGGATTTGAGATAGCCCATGGGATCGGCAGGATCGAATTTCACGCCGTCGAAGAAGGTCTCGACACCACGGCTGTCGCCGCTCGGCGCATCGGCCAGACCGATTTGCTTGGCTGCCTCACGCCACAGATCGGCGCGGTTGGTCTTGTCGATGAGCGCTTTGGCATCCATCGTCAGCGGAAACTTTCCCCACCGCATATTCTCGGCAACAAACCACGCATCATGGCTCTTATAGGGGTAGGACACTTCGCCATTCTTGCCCCAGAACTTCATGGCAAGGCCGGTGTCTGTGACCTTCCGGCCGAGGCCATAGTTGATGTCACCCTTGATCCGCCCGATGATATCGCCGACCGGCACATTGAACCATTGCCGCCGGCCGACAATTTCAGCCATTTCCTGCTTGTTTTCGGCTTTTTCGCACCACTGCTGTGCTTCCATGGTGGCCATCATGATGGCTAAGGTCGCCTTGGGGTTGGCATCCACCCATTCAGCGCGCATGCCAAGCGCCTTTTCAGGGTGACCACCCCACAACTCGCCCGTCGTCAGCGCCGTATAGCCGATGTTCTGGTTGACGAGCTGCTCGTTCCACGGCTCGCCGACGCAGAAGCAATCCATGGTTCCAACCTTCATGTTGGCGACCATCTGCGGTGGCGGCACGACGATGACCTTGATGTCGTTGTCCGGATCGATGCCGCCAGCCGCCAGCCAGTAGCGGATCCAGACATCATGCGTGCCCCCGGGAAAGGTCATTGCCGCTGTCAGTTCCTTGCCGGCCGCCTTCTTGCGGGCGAATGCCTCGCGCAGCGGCGAGGCATCCTTCTGGATGTTCAGGTCCTTGTATTCGTTTGAGACCGAAATGCCCTGGCAATCATAATTGAGGTTGAGCAGCGTATACATTGGCAGCTTCTGGTTGTTCTGTGTCACCGTGCCGGCTGAGTACATGTGGACCTTGGGGCGCAGAATATGCGCGCCATCGATACCATTGGCCTTGGTTCCCAGCGCCATGTTGTCACGCGTAGCCCCCCAAGAGGCCTGCTTCGAGATATCCATATCGGGCAGACCAAACTTGTCGAAGAACCCCTTTTCCTTGGCGATGATGAGGGGAGCTGAATCGGTCAGCGCTATGTAGCCGAGCTTCGTTCCCTTGACCTCGGGGCCGGCGCCTTGCGCGAAAGCGCCGGACGGAAAGGCCATGCGCGCCGCTGTCAGCGCTGCGGCAGATGCGCTCAGCGCCAGGAATTGACGGCGGCCTGCCTGCATACCTTTTGACGATCCACGAGACCTGTTCATGACATATGTCCTTCTGCGATGAACCGGTATTGTGCGCTGCACCATCGATTCTTCCATCGTCAAGACGGGGCACGGCACGACAAATTTTTGTGCGAATAAAACATAATAAAATCAATGTATTGCAGAATAATTCTGTTAAACAAGCGAATCGGTTCGCTGTGATTTTAGGCATTTGCCTAGAGCGAACGCTGCGTAAAGCGCCACGAAATCTGGGGTCGCTGCCGCCTCCGCAGCGTCCGGCACCAGGCTATTTTACAAAGCAGACTGTTCCAGTTTCCGTGACGTCATAACCGCCGAACAAAGCCGCCTGCCGGACGAAACGTTGATCGCGCATCAGCGCGAATAATCTCTGCGGCCCCGGCATAAAATAGGTGCGCTGGCGCAGGGCCAGATCAAAGGCTTCCCAGGCGAGCGCGACGAATCCAAGCCCCAGATTTGCCGCAACCGCACGCGTGGCAACGCCACAATCAATGTCGTTGGCCTTCAATGCCTGCGCAAGATCGAGCCCGGTGGGGTAAGGCCCGCCAGCCGATCGCAGGCTCGCCGCCTCGCGCCCTTCCTGCGCCAGCAACCGTCGAAGCAGCATAAAGGCACCCGCGCCTTCCTGGCGAAGCCCGATACGGGCGCCGCCATCGATTGCTGCACCAAGCGAAGTGAGCCCGAGCGGGTTACCGGGTGCGACCAGCAAACCTTGCTCGCGCCGGGCAAAAGCAATGAGCACAACGTCATTAAGCGCGCTATTGCCGGCAATCGCGCCAGCATTGGCGGCAACATCGTCGCCAAGGTCATGAAAATGGATGGCAGCCATCCCGACATCATGGCGCTCAAGCCGTTTAAGCCCGGCCTGCGAGCCTTCCGACAGCAGGGCAAGTCCGCAACCGGATGTGCGCACGGCCCATTCGAGCAGAGGATCGCTGCTACCACCAATAATGGGTGGCGCTGGTGGCGGCAGTTGCGCTGGACCGACAAGCCCGGCGGCGATCCAGCTATCGAGGCTGACACGTGGAAACAGCCATTTACCACTGACTTTGGAACAGGGTACGGCGCCCGCCGCGACGAGATCGTAGAGCTTGCGTTCCTTGATCCGCAGATAGGTGGCGGCTTCCTCGGTCGTCAGGTAGGCGTTCATGGGATGCATCTCCGGTGCTTTTGTATGCATATAGATGTATAAATTACATGATTGGCATTTATGCGGAAAGGATAGTATAAATTTGGCAGCATCGAGGGAAGCGGCGTGGAATTTGTTTCGGCCTTCACCACGGCCATCGGCATGGTGGCAGATGTCGACCCGGCACTGATGGCGATCATCGCGCTGTCATTACGGGTGACGCTGTCGGCCGTCTTCCTGGCAGCCCTGATCGGATTGCCGCTCGGCGCGCTCCTTGCCGTCAGCCGCTTCCCCGGCCGCGCCCTGCTCGTGGTCGCGATCAACGCCCTCATGGGATTGCCCCCGGTGGTTGTCGGGCTTGCGATCTATCTGATGCTGTCGCGCTCAGGCCCGCTGGGTGGCCTTGGCTGGCTGTTCACGCCGCCAGCCATGATCCTTGCCCAGTTCGTGTTGGTCCTGCCGATCGTCGTCGCGCTGACCCGTCAGAGCTTGGAGGATTTATGGGGCGAGTATCGCGAACATCTGCTGTCGCTTGGCCAGTCGGGTTGGCAGGTGGTTCCAACTCTTTTGTGGGAAGGGCGCTTTTCGCTGGCAACTGCCCTCCTTGCGGGCTTCGGGCGGGCAAGCGCCGAGGTTGGCGCCGTGCTCATCGTCGGCGGCAATATCGCTGGCTATACCCGCACCATGACAACCGCCATCGCCCTTGAGACCTCGAAGGGCGACCTGCCGCTGGCACTCGGCTTAGGGCTGGTGCTCCTGCTGTTGACGCTTGTGATCAATGCGGCGGCCTTTGGAGCAAGCCGCATCGGCGCCCGGTTCATGGGCGCATGAGCGTGCACGGCCCGCGCACGATTCTTCCCCTGCTCGTTGAAAATCTCACCTATGAGGTGGACGGCGAAAAGCTGCTTGGCCCCCTCTCGCTTTCTGTCAATCGCGCCGAGGCGCTTGCCATCATCGGCCCGAACGGCGCGGGAAAATCGTTGTTGCTGCGCCTTTGTCACGGCTTGATCGCGCCAAGTGGCGGGACGATACGCTTTGCTTCAGCGGCTGGCAGTATCGCCGCGCCCAAGCGCCACGCCATGGTCTTCCAGAAGCCGGTGATGCTGCGCCGCTCGGCGCGGGAAAATCTCATCCACGCTTGTCGTGCGGTAGGTTTTTCACATAGCGAGAGCCTGCAGCGCAGCGGATCAGCCCTTCACCGCTTCGGCCTTGCGTCACTCGCTGATCGTCCCGCCCGCCTTCTCTCGGGCGGTGAACAGCAGCGCCTGGCGATCGCCCGCGCCGCCGCCCTTGATCCCGAAATACTCTTTCTCGACGAGCCGACCGCCCATCTCGATCCCGGCGCCACGCGTCAGATCGAAGACATGCTGATCACCCTCAAAGAGCAGGGGATGACATTGGTGTTCGCGACCCACGATCTGCCGCAGGCGCGCCGTCTGGCCGAACGTGTTGTTTTTATCCATCGCGGTCAGGTTGAGGAGGACAATACGGCGTCAGCCTTTTTCGCCGGGCCGCGAAGCCAGTCCGGCAAGGCGTTCATTGCCGGCGATTTATTGTGGTGAAGCACTGTCAAATGGAGAAAATGCAAATGAACCGTTTCCACGGCCTGACACTGTCAAAACGCCGCCTCCTGGCCACGCTGGCGATACTCGCCATTGCTCCGCCATTATCCCTGCACGCGCAGTCGGCAAGCCCGCCGGTCGTGTCGTCAGCGATCCGCACGATTATTGTCGCATCCACCACATCAACCCAGGATTCCGGGCTGTTTGAACATATTTTGCCGATATTCACCGCCAAAACCGGCATTACCGTCCGCGTTATCGCCCAAGGAACGGGGCAGGCGCTCGACACGGCACGCCGAGGTGACGCAGATGTGGCTTTCGTTCATGCCCGCTCCCAGGAGGAGAAGTTTGTTGCCGATGGCTTCGGCGTCGCGCGCAGGCCGGTGATGTATAATGACTTCGTTCTGATCGGCCCGGCGAGTGATCCGGCGGGGATCAAGGGCACGAAGGATATCGCCATTGCCCTCAAGGCGATCAGCGACAAGAATCTTCCCTTTGTCTCGCGTGGCGATCGCTCGGGAACTCATGCAGCCGAACTCAATTTGTGGAAACTCGCCAGCGTCAATCTCGATGCGGTCAAAGGCCCGTGGTACCGTGAGATCGGTCAGGGGATGGGTGCGGCGCTCAACACTGCCGGCGCCTCGGAAGCCTATGTTCTCGCTGATCGCGGCACCTGGCTCGGTTTCAAAAACCGCCAGAATCTGGCGATCATTGTCGAAGGTGACAAGCGGCTCTTCAATCAGTATGGCGTCATCCTGGTTGACCCCAAACGCCATCCCCACGTCAAGGCCGCCGATGGTAAGGCCTTTATCGACTGGCTGACCGGAGCGGATGGCCAGAAGGCTATCAGCGACTATAAAATCGGCGGTGAGCAGTTGTTCTTCCCCAATGCGGGCGCAGGCGGCGTATGACCGGCGCGAGCGCTCAAGCCGTCTGCGCGACCATTGTCGCCATGATCGGATACAACGCATGATAAGATTCATCGCTCGAATAACTCTCAAGCCGCAGGTGCTGTTGGCGCTGGCGCTTCTTGCTCTGCCAATGTCGGTACCTGTCGTCATGGCGCAAAACCTCACAGTGAATGGTATGGCAGGTGGGTCGAAAATCTATTCCCTGCCTGAGCTGGAAGCGCTTGGTCTCACCGAAGCAACGGAAGGACGCGAGGTATCTACTGGCGGCCGGACGCAACGCCTTGATGTCCGCTATTCCGGTGTCTTGCTGGCCAGACTTCTCGGTGATGCCGGCATCGAGGCAATCGATCGCTACAAGGTGCGGGCATCAACCGTCATCGTGACCGCTGTGGACGGCTACAGGGCGAGCTTTTCGTGGGGAGAGCTGTTTAACAGTCCAGCGGGCGCCAGCATTCTTGTCATTACGCGCGAAAATGGCGAGAGGTTGCCATCGCGAGAGGGGGTATTCAGCCTGCGCTCCCTCTCGGATCAGCGGCCGGGGCCTCGCCATGTCCGGCAGGTGAGCGAGATCAATGTCCTGCTCAATTAAGCTTCAAAGCTTCGCCAGCCTCAATCAAACAGTCGTCGCTCGATCCAATAGGTGGCGCGCCCGTAAACGGCAAGCATCACAGCGCCGATAAGAATGGGCATGATCGCCCATTCGCTGCCAACCCCATGGCTGGTCACGACAAAAGCGTCGAGGGCCGCCGGGGGGTGCAGCGCCTTCAGCAGCAGCATCGCCAGGACGGCCAGCGCGACGGCAAGCCCGTTCTCGAGTTCGCCCGGTCCAAGGCTCCACAAGACGATAAATCCGGCGAGTGTCGAGAGCATATGCCCGGCGATCACCGGATAGGGGCGGGCGGCCTGTGTATCGGGAGCCGAGACCGTGAGGACAATCGACGTGACAAACGGCACAAGCGGCAGCGGCAAAGCGACTAAAGCCGCCAGAATTTCCATGACAATGACAGCTATCCCCGTCGCCAGCGCCCGATAGGCCATGCGTGGTGCTGACAGCGCCCAGTTCCGGGCGCCCGAATCCTTTTCACTCATCTCGCTGACACCTTTACAGTTCAGCGCGCGGAAAAATTGGCGCCTGACCGCAACCGACGGCCTCTACCTTTGGCGATAACGGCGCTGGTCAGGTAATGCAAGTTGTCCGTCATTGAACGGCAAGGGGCCGCGAACATTGCCGGGTGGCGGGCGGTAGCCCTGCACACATCCAATCCCCGCGGCGAAGATCTGTCCGCCAGCGCACAAGGGAGTGTTCGCGAGGGGAGGGCCGCCGGCTCGTGGCGGGATGGCGCCAGGGCCCTGCCCGTAGGCAGGCGCGTAGGTGAGCACGTGCCCGCCCTGCCGCCCTCTGCCAAGGTCGGCCGGGATGTCGAGAGTGTAGGGGGTGCTCCACTCCCTGACCTCGACGTCGACCGCTTGTGGCGGAGCGCTGCGGTAGCCATCGGCTCTGGCGGCGGTGAGCATCGCGCCCGACACAAGTGCAAACGCAACTGGCACAGTCAGGCGTGTCATTTTCAGCCGGTTCATGGATTGCACTCCCTCAACTGCGCCGTGACGGAGCAAAACGGCTCGCCCGACCAAGGTCACAACCAGATGTCGCAACGATCGGGCCACGCGCTGCCATGACGTTGACAGCCCGTCGCAATTTCGCCCAGGTAGCGCCTGACATCAGGAGCCTAGGCGATGAATGTGACCGTGACCTCCCTTGATCCAGCCCTCAAAGAGCGGCTCGAAAGCGTCTCGACCGCGACCTTGACGACGATCATGCTTAAAAAGGGCATACGCCGCTCATGGCTGCGCGGGCCCATGCCGCTTTTCGCCGCCAGTCACCGCGCGGTCGGCCGCGCCTTCACGCTGCGCTTTGTCCCGTTGCGCGAGGACCTGGCGACACCGGAATCATGGTCGTCTCCGCGCTCCACGCGGGCGGCGATTGAAGAGATGCCGGAAGGTGTGATCGCCGTTGCCGACGCCATGGGTGTTCGCGATGCGGGTATTTTCGGCGATATTCTGGCACTCCGCATGAAAAAACGCGGTGTGTCGGCGCTCATCACCGATGGTGTCATGCGCGACGCGGCAGGGGTGGAATCATCCCGTCTGCCGGTCTGGGCGACGGGCGTCGCAGCGCCGGCCTCCGTCAGCAGCCTCACCTTCGTTGGCTGGCAGGAGCCGATCGCCTGTGGCGGCGCTGCCATTTTCCCCAATGACGTCATCGTTGCCGACCGTGACGGCGCGGTCGTCATTCCCGCCGCGCTCGTTGATGAGGTGGCGACACTTGGCGTCGAGCAGGAACGCCTCGAAGGCTGGATCATGGGCGAGGTGGAAGCCGGCCATCGTCTGCCCGGACTTTACCCCCCCGATTCAGAGACAAAAGCGCGCTATGAAGCGTGGAAGGCTGCACAGCAGCGCTGAGGCGTTCGGCGTGGCGCCAAACCTCACATCAAAGCGTTTGTGACGGACGATTCGTCCTGCTGCGAAATCACGCGCCGTGACCGTCAAGATGACGTAAAGTAAGCCAAAAGATTGGCCAAATGCCGTAAAAACGGGCGGATTATCGTCGCGCGACCGGCAGCGCCAACTCATCCGCAAGACGGTTTTGTGACAAACATGTCACAAGGCGAAACGAAGTCGCAATTCAGCGGCGAAAACGCCCGGTTTCTGTTGCTGAAGCAGATTAACTGATCCAATCATCGCATCTCTTATCTGTTGGGGTGGGCTCGCTTGAGCATCTTTTGTATCGGCAGCGCGCCTCTGCAATCACAGTACTCTCTGCTTTCCTTACTAACTTTTGGGGATGAATTCATGAAAATGGTTCGGTGCTTTCTGCTCGG
>NZ_JAKFWN010000003.1:0-17108 GCF_021731865.1 Raskinella chloraquaticus (SeqCode)
TGAGCGAAGCAAGCGTAACTCCGGAAGCCTATGTCATGAACCGGCGGCTGGCGATGGGCCTGGGACTGGGCGCGGCGGCCAGTCTTGTTCCCCATGGCAGGGCCTTCGCCCAGCAGCAGGGCGAGCCGGGGGCGGAGTACTATCCGGCTGCAACCAGCCCGAACTATGCCAATGCGGGGCGGCCGGTGACAACGGAAACACAGGCCGTCAATTACAATAATTTCTACGAATTCGGCACCAGCAAAAACGTCGTTCGTGCCGCCCAGGCGTTGCGGACGAAGCCGTGGAAGATCAAGGTCGACGGTCTGGTTGAAAACGCGTTCGATATCGAGTTTGAGGATCTGCTGAAGAAGGTTCAGCTTGAAGAGCGCATCTACCGGCTGCGCTGCGTCGAGGCGTGGTCGATGACCATTCCGTGGACCGGCTTCACGCTGGCAAGTTTCGTCAAGCTCGCCAAGCCGCTGGGGTCAGCCAAATTCATTCGCTTCGAGACCTTCAAGGACACCAGCCAGGCACCTGGCCAGCGGCAGGCCTTTTATCCCTGGCCTTACGTTGAAGGGGTGACGATTGAGGAAGCGATGAACGATTTGCCGCTGCTGGTGACGGGTGCCTATGGCAAACCGCTGCCGCGCCAGATGGGGGCGCCGATCAGATTGGCGTTGCCGTGGAAATATGGCTTCAAATCGATCAAGTCGATCAACCGTATTACCTTCACCGATCAACGGCCCCGCACGTTCTGGGAGGAATCCGGCCCCAACGAATATGGTTTCTGGGCCAATGTGAACCCGCAAGTGTCGCATCCGCGCTGGAGCCAGGCTTCCGAGCGGGTCATCGGCCCTGATGAAGGGCGCCAGCCGACGGTTATTTACAATGGCTATGGCGAGCAGGTGGCTTCGCTCTATGCGGGGCTTACGAATGAAAGGCTTTTCATGTGAAAAGCGCCTGCATCCGCCATCGTTCCTGACCCTCCGAAAAACAAGAAGCCGGGCCTGATTGTCAGGTCCGGCTTTAAAGTTTCGGTGCTTGGGGCACTGTGGGAACAGACTGCGTTGGGGGCGCAGACGAAAAGCAGGGAGGTCGAGTTGCGCTATTCGTCATGGCAATATGGCGCGCCATGACCAATTCGAGAATGTGCGTAACGGCATGGCGGATATGCGCCAGCAACGCCATGCTCAATATTGCCAGCCCTGTGCCTTGGCGACCAGAAAGTCGCGGAAGACCTGGACGCGCGCCAGATTGCGCAACTCCTCGGCATAAACGAAATAGGTATCGAAGGCGGGCATCGTCGTGCCTGGCATGAGCGGTACCAGGTTGGTTTTGTCGTCAATCAGGTAATCGGGCAAAATCGCCAGACCCATGCCGCTTTCGGTCGCGTTTTTAAGCGCGGTGATGTTATTCACCGTCAGGATCGGCCGACGCAGATCACCATTTGTCCGCCCTGCCTGGAGCAGAAGATTAAGCGGGCGCAGATAGTTCATCAGGCTGCCACCATAGGACAGCAGACGATGATGATCGAGTTCGGCGATATCGGTGGGCGCGCCATGCTGGGCGATGTAGTCGCTTGAACCATAGACGTGGAAGTGAACAGTGAAGAGCTTTCGCTGGATGAGATCGGGCTGCGTCGGCTGGCGTAACCTGATGCCGACATCGGCCTCACGCATCGACAGGTCAAGTTCCTCATCGGTCAGCAACAGCGTGATGCTGATCTCAGGGTAACGCTCGCTGAAATCCTTGAGGCGGCTCGCGAGCCAGGCCACGCCCAAACCAATCGTCGTCGTGACGCGCAATTCGCCATTGGGCTTTTCGCGACTGTCGGAGAGCGATTGCTTGACGGTTTCAAGCTTGAGCAACACGTCGCGGGTGGCACCAAAGAGTGTCTCTCCGTGTTCGGTCAGGATAAGTCCACGGGCATGACGGTGGAACAGCGGGACGCGCAATTCGCCCTCCAGGGCCGAGACCTGGCGGCTGACGGCTGATTGCGACAGCCCCAGGGCTTCGCCGGCATGCGTAAAGCTGCCGGCGGCGGCGGCGGCATGAAAGACCCGCAGCTTGTCCCAATCCATAGCTGGCTTCCCTCTCGACCTAGACGTAACAGCGTAATGCGGGTTCGGGCGAAGAGACATGTCGATTCTTGATCGAATTCGATCAAGAATTCTGAATTTTGTTACGGCGGAACGGCGGAATTACTCCGCTGCGGCGGTCACGATCTGCCCATGAGCGAGATATTTTTCTGCCTCAAGGGCTGCCATGCAACCCATCCCGGCGGCAGTGACGGCTTGCCGGAAGATGTCATCGGTCACGTCGCCGGCCGCGAACACGCCTTCGCGCGAGGTCAGTGTCGAATTCGGCGCCGTCCATAAATAGCCGGAGGGCTTCATCTTGAGCTCACCGCTAAAGAGTTCCACCGATGGCGCGTGGCCGATGGCGATGAAGACGCCGTCAACGGGGCGCTCGGTGAGTGCGCCGGTGCGCGTATCGCGCAGGCGCATATGGGTAACGCCGCGCGGATTTTCACTGCCGAGCACTGCGTCCAGCGCACTGTTCCAGACGATCTCGACCTTGGGATGAGCGAGCAGGCGCTGCTGCAGAATCTTTTCCGCCTTGAAGCTGTCGCGACGGTGGATCACGGTTACTTTCGAGGCGAATTTGGTGAGAAACAGCGCTTCCTCGACCGCCGTATTGCCGCCACCAACGACCGCCACTTCCTTGTTGCGGTAAAAGAAGCCATCGCAGGTGGCGCAGGCCGAGACGCCATGCCCCTGAAAATGTTGTTCGCTTGGCAGGCCGAGCCATTTTGCCTGCGCACCGGTGGCGATGATGAGCGCGTCAGCCGTGTAGAGGGCGCCGCTATCGCCGGTCAACTGGAAGGGGCGGCGCGACAGATCGGCCTTGACGATAATGTCGGAGACCATGCGGGTGCCCATGTGCTCGGCCTGCGCCTTCATCTGGTCCATCAGCCATGGCCCCTGGATGGTTTCGGCAAAACCGGGATAATTTTCGACGTCGGTGGTGATCGTCAGCTGGCCGCCCGGTTGCAGGCCGGCGATCAGGACCGGTTCCAGCATGGCGCGGGCGGCGTAGATGGCCGCAGTATAGCCTGCCGGTCCCGAGCCGATGATGATGAGCTTGCTGTGCTGTGCGGTCATGGTGTGGTTCCGTGATGCAGGCATAAGGAGGCTGCCAGGTGTATGGCGTTAGCTTGGTGGACATGAGCGTCAAGCGACTATGTAATGTCGCCAAGGCTTATGGCACAAGCGATTCTTCGTTCGCCGACTCCTATGTCTTTGCCCCTGCAATGCATTATATTTACCGCATGATCGCTTCGGAAAAAACATGATTGCCCAACTCGATGCCATCGACTGGAAAATCCTGGCGCTGCTGCAGAGCGAGGGGCGGATGACGAATGTCGAACTGGCGCGCCGCGTCGGTATTTCGCCGCCGCCTTGTCTGCGCCGTGTCCGGGGGCTGGAAGAGGCCGGTCTGATTACGGGTTACAGAGCGCTTCTCGACATCAAGCGTTTGGGCTGCGAGGTTCTGGCGTTCGCCATGGTTGGTCTCCACAGTCAGGCGGACCACGATCTGAAGGCGTTCGAGGCCCAGGTTCAGGCGTGGTCGGTGGTGCGTGAATGTATCATGCTGTCAGGTGAGGCCGACTTCATTCTCAAATGCGTCGCCCATGATCTTTCAAGCTTTCAGAACTTCATCATCAACGACCTGACGCGTACGCCTAATGTAGCGCATGTCAAAACCATGCTGGCGATCCGCGTCACCAAGGATGAGGCGATGATGCCGATCAACGCTGCTGGTCGCTAGCCTCAGCGGCCGCCGCCCCTGCCGCACGGGACATACCACGGCGAGGCCGGTGATTGCCGGCACAGGATGCGTTCGATCTCGTCGGCGGAGGCGCCCTGGGGAATGGCGGGTCTTGGGAATGCGTCGCGATTGACCTGGCATCCGCCGAGCAAAACAATCAACAAAAATACGGAAAGGTGACGCAATCTGGCCTCCTGGATCTGGCGCATCCACGTCGTTCGACAGATGTTGAGAACACATATTGTCCTGATACCAAGTTAGGCCGAACGTAGATTTTTGTTGCCGCCGGCGCAGTACACAAGGACGTCATTTGGCGTCGTGATGACTGCGTACGCCGGAAGGCCTGATCGACCACCCAGATGACGACGCCCTGTCTGGCTTGCGCTCGTCATGCGCTCTCATCATGGGACTGAACTCCTCATGCGCAAACGCCGCGCCAGCCTTATTGCGTCCGATCATGCACTCTATTGTGGTGTCGAGGCATGTTCTTGCGATCGCCAGACATCCACTTGATCGGAAAATACCTTAGATGGCCGCCGAGTTGTATTGTGCTGCAGCGTTGATTTTACGGGGGAATTTTGTTTATGACATAAGATTTTAAGCTAAATATTGAGGGCGCGTTAACTCAGCAAATTGCAAGAATATATACACATTTGTACTAATGTACGGCATCGAACGATACCAGAATGGTAAAAGACATGCCCGTTTTCAATAAAAAGATATGCTTAAGTCACATTAATTCCCTCATTGATGATGAGGGTGGATCTTTTTCGATCATGGCCGCGTTGTCGATGATCATTCTGGTCGGCATTTCTGGAGCAGCACTTGATTTCGGGATGGCGCAGTTGGCGCGCCAAAAATTATACCAGGCGGCCAGCCTTGCATGTCAATATGCAAAGAAGACGTCTTTAGTGGCCGACACTGAAAGTGGCGGAGCGGCGGTCAGGTCGTTTTTCAACGCCAATCTTGCTTCACAAAATGTCACGACGGACCTCGTCAATGCAAACTTCACGGCCGTCAGCAATGGGCCGGCGCGGATGAGCGGGAGTTACGCTGTACCAACGACTTTCCTGGGTCTGTTCAATATCGCGTCTATTCAAGTGTCAGTTGATCAACAATGCTACCCAGTACCGCCGCAATTGTCGGCGGGTGCTGAAATTTTCAAGGAAACCTTTGAAACTCCCCCCCTCAGCACGGAAACTGTTTACAACAATAATCCGGGCTCAACTTTTTATTCGAGAAATTTCAATGGATGGAGAACTGTAGGGGACGGCGCGCCATACTTTTTTGGCCTGAAGATCAATGATGGATATAAGCAACCATCACCCGATGGCAGCCACGTTGGTGAATTGGTTGGATATTATAATCTTTCCATATCAAGGAAACTGTCGCTCGCTGCCGGCGTCTATGAATTGCGCTATCAATATACGGGAAATGCATACGCGGCGGTTGCGGCCTATGCCGGGTCAACGCGCTTCGGCAACGACGTATTCAATAATGATCCAGCGCCAATATGTGCGAATGCGGCGGCTGATGTCGCCTGGGCAACGTCTGATACCAGCAGGGTTGGGGTTTATTTCAGCGCCGACGAAGCTGATTTTTCTGCCAATTATCTCGAAGGTGCGATCCGCCCCACAAGCCCGTCCTGGCGGCCAGCGGACCTCATTGATGTGTGCATCTATTCCAAGGGGTGGATCGAGCGCTCGGTGATGATCACGGTCACAACGACCGGCGATTATTGGCTGACTTATGCGGGCCAAGGAAGTAATACTTATCTCGAAGGGGGGCAACTCGACAATATTCGCCTTTGTTATCAATATTGTAATGGAAGCCGGCTGACGGCGCCATTCGAGATCGCGGGGCAGGTGCTGTTGCGCGAGAATTTTTCGGCTTGGCGTTCGGCATTTGAAAACAGCCTTGCTGTCAATGATTGGGTTCCGGTTGGTGCCAATGCCTTTGAAATTTGGGATCGCGCGCCCTCACTTGCCACTCTTCCTGGCGGCGAGCAGCAAGTTCTCGAGCTCGATGAGTTTGCCAATCGCGCGTTGTCGCATAAAATACTTCTACCGCCGGGTACGTACCAGATTGCTTATAATTATCTGTCGCGGGTGAATTTTCCGAGCCTGGGGAGTGGTACGATTTACTGTGCCAACAAGGCAACTGACTATCCCGTCTCGACTTTGCCTCCTGGTACAGAGACGGGAAGTTTTTGGGGGCCTGGATATGCAATGCCCTATCCGAGTTTCACAGCTCCGCATGACACGAATGCGGTTAGCGTATGGCTTGACAGCGATGTTACGACGAGTGCCGGCAATCGCCCCTCGCAGATGATCGATTATTGCGCTTATTCATCAGGTTGGACAACACGGCGCATTACGGTGAAAGTCACCAAGGCGCGATTTTATTGGCTTACCTTCAAAGGGGAGGGAACATCCGATACGCAAGGAGCGCTGGTGGCAGATATCCGGATCTGTGCGATTCGCTGCGACAATGGTCTCAGCAATGATCCACCCTTGGCCATCGCGCCTTAATCGTGTGTCATCAGCCGGGAAAGACAGGATACGACAAATTGTGGCGTGATCGTCTGCAGGCATGGTGATGACTGGTCATTATTTGCGCGCCGGCATTGGCGGCTCAGGCATGGCAAATGGACGCAGGTATCGGCGCCAGCTGCGAGATTCAACACGCGCGCGCCGGCTGTTGCGGTGAGGTTCGGCGTAGTCGGGCCATAAAGAGTGAGGGTTGGCACGCCCAGCGCGCCGCCGAGATGAGCGAGCCCGGTGTCGCAGGCCACCATAGCTCGGGCGCTTGCGATGCGGCCGGCCAAGGCACCAAGGGCCATCGGTGGCAGGATTTCGCTGTCGGGTATGGCAGATACGATCCATTCCGCGCGCTGGCGCTCTGCCTCGCCATGGGCGGGGACGACCACGTGATGACCTTGCCCGGCGAGGAGAATTGCCAGCTCTCGCCATGATTCCAGCGCCCATAATTTGCTCGACCACGAGGTGGCGTGAACGAGGAAGACGTCACGGCTGGCGTTGGCTGCAGGCGACTCCTCCTTGCTGATGCCGAAGACTGGCGGGTTGATCGGCAATGGATAATCGAGCGCTGCTGCAAACAACATGCGGGTACGCTGGATGGCGTGCTGGTTGCGGGCTACATGATGGCGTCTGCCATAGGCCAACGTGGCCCATCCCTCACGGGCGCTTGACTGGTCATAACCGTGAGCCGGCCCGCGGGCCAGCAGCGCGATGGGCGCTGATTTCAGCAATCCCTGCGCGTCGATGATGATGTCATATGTGCTTTCGCGCAGCGCCTTGATGGCGGACAACCAGGCGCGCAGATTGCCCATCGTCGGCTGGCGCAGCGAGCGCATTGACAAGGGAATGACGCGCGCCACGCCAGGATGCAGCGCGGCGATCGGAGCGAAGGGCGGTTCGAGCACCCAGTCAAAAATCAGCCCGGGCAACGCCGCGACAGCATCGCTGATCGCGGGAAGGGTATGAACCACATCACCGAAAGAAGAAGTCTTGATCAGCAGCGCGCGCATGAGCTGCCCCTGGGCGCCGCGCTCGTCACCGGGTGCAGCCTCAGCGGAAATCGACCTTGAGGATCTCGTAACTGCGCGGTCCGCTGGGCGTTGTCACCTCAACGACATCGCCGACGCGCTTGCCGATGAGGGCGCGGGCAATCGGCGAGGTGATCGAAATACGGCCCTTCTTCACATCGGCTTCCAGTTCGCCGACGATCTGGTAGGTCCGCTTTTCCTCGCTGTCCTCGTCAAGAAGGCTGGCAGTGGCGCCGAATTTGACCGTATCGCCATTCAGCTTGCTCACATCAATCACTTCGGCGCGCGACAGGACATCCTCGAATTCGGCAATCTTTGCCTCATTCATGCCCTGTGCTTCCTTGGCGGCGTGATATTCGGCGTTTTCCGAAAGGTCGCCATGCGCGCGCGCTTCGGCGATCGCCTCGATGATACGCGGGCGCTCTTCCGAGGTCAGTCGACGCAGCTCGGTCTGGATTTGCGCGTAGCCGCCGGCAGTCATCGGGAATTTTTCCATCGTCTCCTCGCTACTTCATTCCGGTCTGAGGGCGCATCAAGGTCAGCGGAACCATTCCGCCCGTTCCTGTGCACGGTCTTACCGTCGTCGTATCTTGTTGCCGTTCGTCAGTGCGCCTCGCCCCTGCCCACATAGTCCTGCAATGGCCGCACTTCCAGTGTCCCGGATTTGAGAGCGGCAATACCCTGACCAGCGGCGACTGCTCCGGAAAGAGTTGTATAATAAGGAACCTTATGAAGAAGCGCGGCGCGACGCAATGACATGCTGTCAGAAATAGCCTGCGCTCCGTCGGTTGTGTTGAAAACGAGCGCAATTTCACCGTTTTTGATCATGTCAACGATATGCGGGCGGCCTTCCAGCACTTTGTTGACCTTTTTGACACGAATTCCGAGGCCGGCCAGATAGCGCTGGGTGCCCGAGGTGGCAACGACGGTAAAGCCGATGTCGCTCAGCACACGCACCGTGTCGACGATCCGCGGCTTGTCAGCATCGCGCATGGAGACAAAGACAGTGCCGGATGTTGGCACCTTCGTGCCACCGCCCAGCTGGCTCTTGGCGAACGCCACGGCGAAATCACGGTCAAGGCCCATCACTTCGCCGGTTGAACGCATTTCGGGGCCAAGAAGCGTGTCAACGCCGGGGAAGCGGGCAAAGGGAAAAACGGCTTCCTTGACCGCTACATGATCGAGCTTTTTCGTCTTCAGGCCAAACGACATCAAAGGCTCGCCCGCCATGATGCGCGCGGCGATCTTGGCCACCGGCACGCCGATGGTCTTGGCAACGAAAGGCACGGTGCGCGAGGCGCGGGGATTGACCTCGAGAATATAGATAACGCCATTCTTGATAGCGTATTGCGTGTTCATCAGGCCACCCACGCGTAACTCGAGCGCAAGGTCGCGGGTCTGGCGCTCGAGTTCGGCAATGGTTGCCGCGTCGAGCGAGTGAGGTGGCAGAGAACAGGCCGAATCGCCGGAATGAATGCCCGCTTCCTCGATATGTTCCATGATGCCGCAGACGAACACATCCTTGCCATCGGCCAGCGCATCAACATCAACCTCGATGGCATCCGAGAGATAACCATCAAAGAGGAGAGGATTCTTGCCAAGAACCGTGTTGATCTGGCCGGTCTTGTCGTTCGGGTAACGGGCGCGGATATCAGGCGGCACCATTTCCGGCAGCTGGTTCAGCAGGTAGCGATCAAACGATGTCTCGTCGCGGATAATCGCCATGCCGCGCCCGCCCAGGACGTAAGACGGGCGCACCACCAGCGGAAAGCCGAGCTCAGCCTTCACCAGGCGCGCCTGCTCGACCGAGTAGGCGATACCGTTCTTCGGCTGTTTGAGGCCGAGCTTGTCGATGAGGCGCTTGAAGCGGTCGCGATCCTCGGCAAGATCAATGGCATCGGGCGAGGTGCCGAGGATGGGTATTTTCGCCTTCTCGATGGCAGCGGCGAGCTTCAGCGGCGTCTGGCCGCCGAACTGGACAATGACGCCGTGAACCGTTCCTTTCGTCTGCTCACGCCACAGTATTTCCAGCACGTCCTCTGCGGTCAGCGGCTCGAAATAGAGGCGGTCCGAGGTGTCGTAATCCGTCGACACGGTCTCGGGATTGCAGTTGATCATGATGGTTTCATAGCCCGCCTCGCCCAGCGCAAAACAGGCATGGCAACAGCAATAATCAAACTCGATGCCCTGGCCGATACGGTTTGGACCACCACCGAGAATGACGACCTTCTTGCGCTCGCTTGGCCATGATTCATCGGCAGGAGCCGCGCCGAACGGCGTCTCGTAGGTCGAGTACATATAGGCGGTGGGGGAGGCGAATTCTGCCGCGCAGGTGTCGATACGCTTGAACACGGGGCGGACATCGAGCGCATGGCGCTCCGCCCTCATATCCTCCTCGCTCACGCCGGCCAGTTCGGCGAGCCTGGCGTCGGAAAAACCCAGCGCCTTGACGCGGCGCATGCCATGGGCGGTTTTCGGCAGACCATTGGCGCGAATGGATGCCTCGGCACTCAGAATGATCTGCAATTGCTCGATGAACCAGGGATCGATGGGGAAGGAGGCGTGGATATCCTGTGGCGAAAAGCCAAGCCGCAATGCCTGGGCCACTTTCAGCAGACGGTCAGGTGTCGGTGAGCCGAGAGCGGCGCGGATAGCGCTCTGGTCATCACCCTGGCCAAGCCCTGGAATATCGATTTCATTCAAGCCGGTAAGGCCGATTTCCAACCCTCTCAGCGCCTTCTGCAGGCTCTCAGCGAAGGTGCGGCCGATTGCCATCACCTCACCCACCGATTTCATCGAGGTGGTAAGAAGGGGTTCGGCGCCGGGGAATTTCTCGAAATTGAAGCGCGGGATCTTGGTGACGACATAGTCGATCGTCGGCTCGAAGGAGGCAGGCGTGGCGCCGCCCGTGATGTCGTTGTCGATCTCGTCGAGCGTATAGCCAATGGCGAGCTTGGCGGCGACCTTGGCGATGGGAAAGCCGGTGGCTTTTGATGCAAGGGCGGAGGAGCGCGAGACGCGCGGGTTCATCTCGATCACCACCATGCGCCCATCGGCTGGATTGATGGCGAACTGGACGTTGGAGCCGCCGGTCTCGACGCCAATCTCGCGCAACACGGCGATGGAGGCATCGCGCATGCGCTGGTATTCCTTGTCGGTCAGCGTCAGGGCGGGCGCCACGGTAATCGAATCGCCGGTATGAACCCCCATCGGATCGATATTCTCGATCGAGCAGATGATGATGCAGTTGTCCTTCTTGTCGCGCACCACCTCCATCTCGTATTCTTTCCAGCCGAGGACGGATTGCTCGATCAGCACTTCGGTGGTGGGGGAGGCGTCCAGACCGCGCTCGACGATATCCATGAACTCGTCGCGGTTATAGGCAATGCCACCGCCAAGGCCACCCAGCGTGAAGGACGGGCGGATGATGGTCGGCAGGCCGATGTCTTCCAGCGCCTCCAGCGCTTCGGCGACGCCTTTGGAAATGTAGCGGCGTTTGCGTTCAGGTTCATCACTCTGCCAGCTGCGCAGGAAGTCCGCCTTGACGGTTTCGCGATTAGTGACGGGCAGCGCCTCGATGCGAACAAGCTCGGCGCGGTAGCGTTCCTTGTCAGCCGATTTCAGATCAGATGCGTTGGCGAGCCGCGAGCGCGGCGTTTCAAGGCCGATGCCGGCCATGCAGTCGCGGAAACGCTCGCGATCCTCCGCCTTGTCGATGGCTTCGGCCGTGGCGCCGATCATCTCGACATTGAAACGCTCCAGCACGCCCATGCGCTTCAGGGAGAGCGCGGTGTTCAGCGCCGTCTGCCCGCCCATGGTGGGCAGGATGGCGTCGGGGCGCTCCTTTTCGATGATCCTGGCGACGATCTCCGGCGTGATGGGCTCGATATAGGTCGCATCCGCCAGATCGGGATCCGTCATGATGGTGGCCGGATTGGAATTGACCAGAATGATGCGATAGCCCTCGGCGCGCAGCGCCTTCACGGCTTGCGTGCCGGAATAGTCGAATTCGCAGGCCTGACCGATGATGATCGGTCCGGCGCCGATGATGAGAATCGAACTGATGTCTGTGCGCTTTGGCACGGGAAACCTTCTTCGTATGGGCCGGGGAGAGCGGACGTGACGTCTGCGGGGCGGGGCGTCGTTTAGCGCACTGTGCGGGGAAAGGCCACACCTACGCGCCGGATGACAGCCGATTGTCTCGGGACGGTCGGGAGCTGCGCAGAAAAATGTCAGTAATGTCAGATACGTACTAATAAGTAGGTCGTTATAAGTAACGCGCTGTAAATGTTTATGTCGCAAGTTTATCTAATTATATGACGGAGGTATAATTATGCGTGTTTCCCTAGCGGATTTTCGTTTGCGCACCCAGATTTTTGCGGTTGGAGCGATTGCGGCAGTCGGTTTCTTGGCGATTTTAGGCCTCGCATTGTGGAATTCATCGACCCAGGCGGTGAACGATCATATGACGCGCCTGGGCTCGCAGATCGCCCTTGAATCGGCCCGCGCCGGACAGGATTTCCTGCAGTTGCGTCGTCAAGAAAAAGATTTCCTGCTGCGCCTCGACGAAAAATACCTGAAGCTGCACAATCTCTCGGAAAAGGCGGCGCGCGAGCGCATGGAGGCGGTCAAGGCCATGGCCGTGCAGATCAATGATGCGCGCCTGATTGAGGCGCTCAAGACCATTGACGCCCCGCTGGATGACTACAGCCGAAATTTCAAACGACTTGTGGAGCTGAGGCTGGCACTCGGGGTCAATGGCGCCAGCGGCCTCGAGCGGGAAATGGCACGCGCCGCCAGCGAGCTTGAAAAGAAATTCCTGTCCTTCGACAATCAGACATTTGCGCTTGATGTGCAGAGATTGCGGCGCGTCGAGAAGGATTACATTCTCTATCGCAGCGAAGCGGATGCCAAGCTGCTGGGCGAGGTCAGCGACAGGCTGATTGCCGCCATTGGCGCGGAAGATCTGCCGCTTGCCGATAAATTTGGCTTCAAGGGTCTTGTCGAGGCTTATGTGCGGGCATTTGGCAACTGGACCAAGCTCGCAGGGGATTTTTCCCAGACGCAGAAAGACACATCTGCTTCCTATGCCAAGCTTGAACCCTTCATTCAGGCGGCAACCGACCGGGCTGATGCGCTTGCGGTTGAAATTGAACGTCGCAGCCAGGCGCTGTCGGCGATGAATTTCAATCAGATGCTTGCCGTCATTATGGCGGCGTTCGTGCTGTGCACGACATTGTCGTTTGTGGTGTGGCGCTATCTCACCGGTTCGCTGGCGCTGATCGAACGCGCAACGACGCGTCTGGCCACGGGGGAATTGACGCAGCCGATTGACGCGGTGGCGTCGAAAAACGAGATCGGCAGCCTTCTGGCGGCTCTGGCGATCCTGCGTGACAACCTCATATCGGGTGAATCGGCGCGGGCGGCCCAATCCGCCAGCCAGGAGGCAAATCTGCGCCGGGCGAGCGAGATCGAACAATTGATCGGCGGTTTTGAGCGCGATGTCGGCGAGGTTGTGCGTTCCGTCAGTGGTACATCGCGTGATATCAATGCCACAGCAGGCGCCCTGTCGCAATCGGCGGAGGAAGCAACGAAACAATCGGGGACGGTTGCTGCGGCAGCCGATGAAGCCACGATCAATGTGCAGACGGTTGCCGCGGCGGCCGAGGAGCTCGCGTCCTCGATTACTGAAATCGGCCGGAGACTGAACGAGACAAGCGAGATTTCGAACCGCGCTGTCGGCGAGGCGGCGGAAGCGTCACGGACGGTGAACTCACTGTCAACGGCAGGCGAGCGGATCAACGAGATCGTCGGCCTCATCCAGACGATTGCCGCGCAGACCAATCTGCTGGCGCTCAATGCGACGATCGAGGCGGCGCGCGCGGGCGAGGCTGGGCGCGGCTTTGCGGTGGTCGCGGCGGAAGTGAAGACGCTGGCGCAGAATACGTCACAAGCCACCGCGCAGATCGGTGGTCTCGTCAACGAAATCCAGACAACGACCTCGGCTGCGGTTACGGCCATCGCCAATATCAGCGGGACGATCGATACGATGAACGGCGTGGCGATGGCGATTGCATCGGCGGTTGAGGAACAGGCTGCGACCACACAGGAAATCGCGGCGCGGGTCTCCCATGTGGCTGATGGCACGAACGAGGTTGCTGCCAATATTGGCGGGGTTCTCGATTCAGCTCGCCACACTTCTGACGCGGCCGGCCAGCTCAGCAACAATTCCGGCAGCCTCGCCATGCGTGCGCAGGATCTGTCGCAGACGGTGGCGCGCTTTCTGTCGGGAGTTCGCGCGGCGTAGAGCAAACTGCGTTCATGGTGTTGTCTTGTGTAAACGCAATTTGCTCCGCCTTCACGCGACCTGCTGGGTGCGGGCGCCGCGCTGCGATCCAGGCTCTGCCACGTCGAAGCCGCCGCTTTCATATTCGTTGAGCTTGTTGCGCAGCGTGCGGATCGAGATGCCGAGAATGTTGGCGGCGTGCGTTCGGTTGCCGAGGCAGTGATCGAGCGTGTCAAGGATGAGATCGCGCTCAACCTCCGAGACGGTGCGACCGACGAGCGCGCGGGTGACGGCTTCGGCCGTCATCGCCGCTTCGCCTGCCGGACCGCGCGGCGCCATCCCGGCGCCAGCCATGGCAGTGCCTTCCGGCGTCAGGATCGCGTCGACGCCAATCTCCGGGCCCATCGCCAGCAGCACGGCGCGGTGCATGGTGTTTTCTAGCTCGCGCACATTGCCCGGCCAGGCTGCAGCAAGCAGCGCGCCCTTTGCTTCCTTGGACAGGGGGCGCGGGGGCAGGCCGTTCTGGCTGGCGAATTTCTTGATAAAATGTTCGGCGAGCGCCATGATGTCGCTTGGCCGCTGGCGCAGCGCCGGCAGTTTGAGATTGACGACATTGAGGCGATAGAGAAGGTCCTCGCGGAACGTTCCTTTCTTCACTTCATCGGTCAGATTGCGGTTGGACGTGGCGAGGATGCGGATGTTGACCGGCACCGGCTTGGAGCCGCCAACGCGGTCGATCACGCGCTCCTGAATGGCGCGCAGCAGCTTGGCCTGCAGACGCACATCCATTTCCGAGATTTCATCAAGCAGCAGCGTGCCGCCATCAGCTTCCTCGAACTTGCCGATGCGCCGCGCCACGGCGCCGGTGAAGGCGCCCTTCTCATGGCCGAACAATTCGCTTTCAAGCAGCGCTTCAGGCATGGCGGCGCAGTTGATGGCGATGAACGGCTTGTCCTTGCGATTTGATTTCTTGTGCAGGAAGCGGGCGATCACTTCCTTGCCGCTGCCGCTTTCGCCGGTGATCAGAACGGAGGCTTCGGAGGCTGCCACCTGCTCGGCAAGCCTGAGCACACGCAGCATCGTCTCGTCGGTCACGACGACGTCGAGCGTATCGCGGGTGACGGCGGCGATGATGGCCGCGATCATCTCGGGATCGGGCGGCAGAGGGATGTATTCCTTGGCGCCGGCCTCGATTGCAGCGACCGCCGCCGCCGCATCATTCGACACGCCGCAGGCGACCACCGGCACGTTGATCATCTCGCTTGCCAGGGCCGTGATCAGGTCAGCGATGCGCAACGCGACATCGACCATGATGAGGTCAGCGCCACGGCCGGCGCGCAGATATTTCAGCGCCGTCTCGATGGTGTCTGCCTGCGTCACCTGAGCGCCGCGCTCATGGACGATACGCGTTGCAGCAGAGAGCTGTCCCCGCAGCGTTCCAACAATCATGAGGCGCATATTGATCTCCTTCTTGCCTGAGGCAGCGGCAGCTTAATCTTTGTCTGATTTGATGATTTCGGTCATGGTCACGCCCAGCTTGTTCTCCACCAGAACCACTTCGCCGCGCGCCACCAGGCGGTTGTTGACATAGATGTCGATGGCTTCACCGACCTTGCGATCGAGTTCGAGGACCGAGCCAACGCCCAGTTTCAGCAATTGCCCGACATCCATACGGGTGCGGCCGAGAATGGCCGATACCTTCACCGGCACGTCGAAAACCGCTTCAAGCTCGCTCGCCGTTCGTTGCGCGGTCTCGCCCGGCCCGGCCGGCATGGCGGCAGGTGGAAGGCCGTCAGCTGCCATGGCGTTGAGTTCGGGTAGCGGAAGATCGGTATGTTGATCCATGTGCGTTATTCCCCGTTTGGCATGTTGCGGGCGGCGATGAAGCGGGTGACGATGTCATCAACCGCTGCCGAGATCGCTGCGCTGTCGCGAACGATCCCGCCATCAGCCCAGTCGATCCGGCAGTCGCCGGTCAGGACGTCCGGCTCGCCCAGGACGATGAGGCGTCCTTCATAGCCGCGCTCCCAGGCCACCATCTTGAGGCGCTCCTGCACCCGCTCGACGAGGTCGGGCGCAACGCGCAAAACGAGATGGGGGGCGCTGCGCACATGGCTTAACGCCTCACGGGCGACACGTTCGATTTCACCGAGCGGTTCAGCTTCGATGAGGCCGCGTGCGAGGCGGCGCGCAACCTCGATGGCAAGACCGGCGGCTTCCTGCTCGATCATGCGCTGGGTGGCGTCGAGCGTTCCCAGGATGTGCATGGCCGAGCCGACGCATTGCTCGATTGCAGCGGCAAAGCGCGCCAGTTCGCGGGCGCTGGCGCTCTGCTCGCCAGCCGCAACGCCGGCAGCGTAGCCACGCGCTTCGGCGGCCGCCAGCTCAGCGGCGCGCTCAGTGGCCTCGCGTTCGGCACTGGGCGAGGGGCGGCGGCGTTCGCCTGTGGCAAACTCATTACCGAACAGAAATTTGGCTGGCTGTGCGTTCACTTATTTGTCCTCAATACACGAGTTCGTCGTCGGAACGCGATTTGGCGATGACGATCTCGCCGCGCGCGGCAAGATCCTTGGCAACAGAAACGAGCATCGACTGCGCCTCATCCACATCGGTCAGCCTGACCGGGCCCATGGCGCCCATGTCATCGCGCAAATTCTGGGCGGCGCGCTGTGACATGTTCATGAAGAAAAAGTCGCGGATTGTATCGGTCGACCCTTTGAGGGCGATCGCCAGCTTGTCCTTGTCGACATTGCGCAGCATGGTCTGGACGCTGCCGGCATCAAGCTTGATGAGGTCGTCAAACGTGAACATCAGCGACTTGATTTTTTCAGCGCTGTCACGCTGCGTTTCTTCCAGTGCGGTCACGAAACGTGTCTCTGTCTGGCGGTCGAAGCAGTTGAAGATCTCAGCCATCTGCTCATGCGAATCGCGGCGCGAAGTATGTGCGAGATTGGCCATGAATTCGGACCGCAGCGTCATCTCGACCCGCTCGAGAATTTCCTTCTGGACCGCCTCCATGCGCAGCATGCGCATGACGACGTCGAAGGCGAATTCGTCAGGCAGAACCGAGAGAAGGCGGGCGGAATGCTCTGGCCTGATCTTAGACAGAATGACCGCAACGGTCTGCGGGTATTCGTTCTTCAGATAGTTGGCGAGCACTTCTTCCTGAACGTTGGAGAGCTTCTCCCAGATATTGCGTCCCGCCGGACCACGGATTTCTTCCATGATGGCGTTGACTTTGTCCTGCGGGAGAATGCCGGCCAGCATGCGCTCGGTGACATCGTAATTGCCGGTGAGAGAGCCGGATGAGCTGATCAGCGTCACGAACTCGACGAAGGTGCTCTCCAGCATCGAGGGCTCGACCGGCCCGAGTTTCGACATGGCCACCGAGATATCCCGGATCTCATCTTCGGAAAATTCCTGAAGAATGATCTTTGCCTT
>NZ_JAKFWN010000037.1:0-16854 GCF_021731865.1 Raskinella chloraquaticus (SeqCode)
CGCGCCCGTTTGCCAGGCGGAACAGGTCATCCTCATCAAGCCCCAGCAGCGGCGATTTGAGGAGGCAGGCAAACGTCAGATCATCGTCCGGCAGCAGCACGGCATCGCCGAGCGCCAGCAGATCCATGACCGCGATATGTTCGACAAGCTTCAGCCGATCAGCGCCGGCAACCGGGACACCCTGCTGTTTCAGCGCACGAATCATTTTGTCAAAAAACGCCTTGCGTCGACGCACCAGGATCAGCACATCGCCAGCCGCAAGCGGGCGCAGCCGGCCATGGTCGTCAACCTGATCATGGCCGATGGCAGAAGCGATATGTCGGGCAAGCCGGTTGGCAAGATGCTGCTCGGGGTCGACGACGTCCTGCACCAGAAAGGGATAGTCCCAGCCGTTGAGCTTGTTGCTGTCGGCGGGAGGCGGCGCGAGCGGCCAGATATCGACCCGCCCCGGTACGCCTTCTCGCGCGCAGCGATGGTCAGGAAACTGGCTGTCACTGGTGACGCCTTTCAGCCGCTGCAGATCGCTGAAGACGGTCGCAACCGCGCCAAGCACCGGTTCGGTTGATCGAAACGACAGGTCGAGGACAACATTGCGGAAATCGAGGCCCGCCTGTGTCGCCTTGCTGGCGATACGCAGCCGTTCACTGTCAAAGAGCGCAGGCGCGGCGCCCTGGAATGAGAAGATCGACTGCTTGTCATCGCCCACTACAAAGAGCGTGCGTTTGTTCTCGGTGGCGCCCTTGCCAGCAAAGAACTCTTCGCTTAGCCGGCGTACCAGCTGCCATTGCTCGTGCGATGTATCCTGCGCTTCGTCGATGAGGATGTGTTCGATGCCCTGGTCAAGCTTCCAGCGCACCCAGTCACCGGCCCGCCCGTCGAGCAGGCGGTTGGCGGCCGCGATCAGATCATCAAAACCGAGAAAGGCTTCGCGCGCTTTGGATCGTTCGATATCATCGATGACGGCACGGGCGAGAATGGTGAGCGCCAGTGAAATCTGGCAGGTCTCCAGCGCCCGGCGTTGAGCAATGAGTGCCGAGATGCGCGTCAGCTCGCTGTGCATGAGCGCGTACAGCTCTGGCGCCACCTTCAGTAGTTTTGCCGGCACCAGCCGGCTGGCACTTCGAGGTCTGCCTTCTCCGGTCAGAAAAACAGCTCCGTAGGCACGCGCCTTTTGCCGGCGATCGACGGTCTCAAGTGCTGCCTGCAGCCGGTCTGAAAACTTTTCCTTGTCGCTGGTCTGGTTTTCCTGCCCCCGGATTTCGGCGATTGCCGCTGGCCATTCAGCAGGAGCAAGCGCTGCCTGTGTTAACAGCGCGTCGTCTATTGCCTCGATGGTGAGGTCATCGGCGATGTCGAGCACCCGCCGCAACCGCTTGGCAAGCGCAGGCGCATCGTCAAGGTTTGGCAGAATGTCGTCGATGATCGAGCGGAAGCCGGAGGCCTTTTTGACCTGGGTGGTAAAGCGATCCTCATTGGCGAGCAGCGTGATGTCGCCGAGAGCAGCGCCCACAAGGCTGGACGGCTCGGCAAGGGCTGCTTCCATCACGCGCCCTGCCGCCGCTGTGAGGAATTCCGCCTCGCTGGCGCCGTCAAGTTCACGAAAATTGGCGGGAACACCAGCTTCAAACGGAAATTGATGGAGGAGCGCGTCGCAGAAGGCGTGAATGGTCTGGATCTTCAGGCCACCCGGTGTCTCGATGGCCTTGGCAAAAAGGCCACGCGCATCCTGCAGCATGCGTGCTGATATTTTGTCTGTCGCCTGATCCTGCAAGGCGCCAAGGGACGCCCTCAGCGCCTCATCGCCCATGCCAACCCAGTCGCCGAGATCGGAGAGCAGGCGGTTCGACATATTGGCGGCTGCCGCCTTGGTGAAGGTGAGGCAGAGGATGCGCTCTGGTCTCACCCCCTGGAGAAGCAGGCGCTTCACGCGTTGTGTCAGCACATACGTCTTGCCTGAGCCGGCGATGGCGGAGACGAAAACGACGGCCTCGGGATCGCTGGCGCGGCGCTGGTTCTCGCGCGTGCGCTCATCAACGATATGGCGCGCTGTGCTCATTCCTCGCCGCCTTCGGCTGCAACGCCCCATTCGCGGACACGGGCAAGGTGCAGATAATCATTGTAGCGTGGCGCTTTGGCCGCATGCCCAAGCGCCCGATAAGGAGCGTCCGCCTTGTCAAACGCTGCTATCAGCTGATGCAGACCGGTCCATGCCGCATCGATCATGTCGGCAAGGCTGTCGCCTTTCTCCGCCTTGACGACGTCTTCCTCGGCAGGGGGATCGCCACCCGAAAGCTTGACGTAAAGCAATTCGTCAACCGGCGCGCCTTGCCCTGCCGTCGCGGCAAATGCGCCGTTCTGCAACATCGCTGCTTCAAGCGTCAGCTGCGGGGCAAACCCGTCCTTGATGTCACGTCCCGTCGGCACAGCGCCTGTCTTGAAATCGATGAGTTTCGTGCTGCTCGGGCCAATCTCCAGCCGGTCGGCGCGACCGCGCAGCGTAAACACGCCCGCCGGTGCCGGCCAGGTGATACGCCCCGATGCCTCAATCTCCACCTGGGCGCCGGTCATCCGCCGTCTCTCATCAAAGATGAGGAACCAATCGAAAATACGCAGGAAACGCGGCCACCAGAACGCGCGGACCTGAGGCCAGGCGCTCTCAGCCGCAAATTCCCTTTCCGCCATCGCCAGAAGGGTGGCACGGTCACGCTCGCCGTGTGCCAGCCCTTCCTGGACGCGCTCAAGGCAGGCATGGATGAGCGTGCCGCGCTCGCGTGCGTCAATCGTTTTGTCGAGATCCTCCAAAGCGCGCAGTTTCAGGACATGCCTGGCATAGATCGCGTAAGGGTCGCGGATCAGCGTCTCGATCTCTGTGACTGAAAGCGCGCGAGGCCTGACAGCGAGCGGCGGGCGCGGTTCTGGCTGTGGACAGGGCCGGGGCTCACCATGGCCGGCGTCGATCATGCCGGCAAGGTCAAGGAAGGTCTGCCCCTTTTCGCGCAACACCTGATAGGGGCTCTCGCCGATCACCGCCGCCAGACGTTGCAGCCAGCGCGAGGGAACGCTCGGTGCCGTTCCAGCCTTCAGCGCGCGGGTGAGGATGACATCGCGCGCGCCCAGCGCCTGGGTGAAGTCATGAGCGGCAAGGCCGATGCGTTGTTCGGGCGCTGGCAGCGACATGGCAAGCCGCATCCCGCGCGACAGCCACGCATCGGTGCGCGCGGTGGCCGGCCAAATGCCCTCGTTGAGCCCGCCAAGAATAACGAGGTCAGCTGGCAGCAGCCGTGCCTCCAGCAAGCCGTAAATGCGCAGTCTGGAATGACCCTCGTTTATCGCGCGTGCCGGCTGATCCTGCATGAGCGTCTCGACCGCGCCCGCATATTCCCGCGGATCGATGACAAGCCCGCTTTCGGCCGCATCTGCCAGCTCGTCGAAAAACGTCCACAAAACGCCTTCGCCGGCGTCCTCCGCCGTCCCGTCGATGAGGTGGGCAAGGGCCGCACGATGCATATCCGCCACATCGATCATCGCCATGGCCTCGCGGCTCGTCAGGCAGGTGGCTAATGGCTGTAGAAACATTTCGAGCCGCTCGACGAGGTCAAGGGTCAGCGTAATGTCGCCAGGGGTCAGGCGGACGTTCTCCTTGCCGCTGTTGCACAGCGCCAGCGCTGCACGCAGGCCGGCAATCCCCGTCTGTGGTCGCAGCCCGCGCAGGGCTGCTTGCTCAAGAAGCGATACGGCATGCAGCAACTTCTCGCGCGCAAGACCGAGCCGAACCATCGGATGCTTGAGAAGGGCGAGGAGCGGCAGAGCGGCGAAGTCCTGCGCGGCGGTTTCCGCAACAAGGCGCGCCAGCACGCCAGGCGTGGTCTCCGACAAGGGCGTCCCGGCGGTATCGTCGACCGTCAGATCAAATCGTTGCAGCTCGGCAGTGACGCGCCGTGCCAGCGCCCGGTTGGGCGTGATGAGGGCGATGTGAGCGCCCGGCGTTTCGAGCCCGTGGCGCATCGCCAGCGCGATCGCCAGGCCCTCTTCTTCTTCGCTTGCCGCTTCAATCAGGCCAACGCTGCCGAGTGCCAGGCTGATCACTTCCGGGGCAGGGGGAGAGAGATTCCACTGCCCTGTTGCCTCAGCCGGCCACATGACGCGGCTGAAGAGCGCTTCGCGTGCCGAAAGGGCGTTATCAAGGTCCTGATCGAGGTGCACCACTGCGCCGTCCGGTGGCAGATGGCAGCGAGTGACAAGCGCGTGCAGGCTGGACTGCGGATGGCTGGCAACGCTCTGCCCGCTGCTGGTGCCGGCGATGTTCGCCCACAGCTGTGCGCTCAGATGGCGGTCATAGCCGGGAAGAACCAACGCGCCCCTGGGCAGGCGGGAAATCGCCGCCAGAAGCTCGGCTGTCGTTGGTATCGACCCTGTTGAGCCGGCAGCAATCACCGGTTGGTCGGGAGCGTTGCCGAGCCGGGCCAGCTCCGCTTCCATCACGAGGCGCCGGCGCTGTGCCGGATCAATGCTGCCATGGGCTGCCAGAAAACGCGGCCAGCCCTGCCGCGCCACTTGCAGGAAATCATGAGTAACCTGCCAGTGCTCCTGCAATTCCTGCGGCAGGATAGCATCGAGATTGTCCCACGGCACGCCCTGGGTAGAAAGAAGATCCATCAGCCGCGCCAATTCGCCGGCGAGGAAGGCGGCATCGCCAGCCGTCAAGCGGCGCGTGCCCTTTGCCTCTCCCGCCGCATTGCCCCACGCCAGAATAAAGCGCGTCAGCGTCGTGCGCCTGAGCAATCCGGGAATGGCGGGCGGTAGATCAACCGCACTGTCGTCAATTGCGGCGGACAGGTCGACGGCGTTTTCCTCCTCATCACCAATGGCGCGGATGCGTGGCAGCAAGAGCGCCGGCCCGCCGATATCGAGAAAGCAGTCGAGCACCGCCCGGCAGGCGCGGCGGGTGGGAAGAAGCAGTGTTGCGCGCGCCAGCGACAAGGGATCGGCAGGATCAGGAAAACCGGCAATCAGCCGCCCGTTCAGAAGCGCGTTGACAAGGGTGGCGAGAAACCGCTTTCCCGGCGGGATCGAGAAGACGTTGGGTCCGGCCCCGTTCAATCGATGCCCTCGTTTCAGGCGGCGCTGCGCGCCACGCACTCTTCCGCCTCGCGAATGGCGTCAGGCGTACCCACATGCATCCAGATGCCGTCAAGCCGCAGCCCGAACAATCGCTCGCGCGCCAGCGCCTTGTCAAAAATGCGGTTGAGTGAAAACGGCGTTTCAGGCGTGTTGTCGAACAATTCGGGCTTCAGGATAGCAAAACCGGCATAGGCGAATGGTACCACCTGCCGCTCCGTCCGCCGTTTGAGCCGCCCATCCGGGTCCATGGAAAAATCGCCGGCGCCGCTGAAGCCGATGCTGGTCGCCATGGCTGCCAGCAGCAGCATGGCGTCCATCGTGTCAGCATCCCACTGCGCCAGCATCCGCCCGACATTGTCGCGCGCCCCTTCGATCCACAGCGTATCGCTGTTGGCGATCATGAAAGGTTTGCCGGCAAAATGAGACAAGGCCTTGCGCACGCCACCGCCTGAATCAAGAAGCTCGTCGCGCTCATCCGAGATGATGATCGTCGGGTGATGGCGGCGCCTGAGATGGGCTTCGACGAGATCGGGCAGGTAATGAACATTGACGACGGTGCGTTCTGCTCCGCCGGCCTCGAGGCGGTCGAGGACGTGATCGATCATCGCCCGACCGTTGACCTCGATCAGCGGCTTTGGTGTATGCGCCGTGATCGGGCGCATGCGGGTTCCAAGACCGGCAGCCAGCACCATGGCGGTTGGCGACAATCCATGCGCGCTAAAGGCACTCACGACGAACCACTCCCTGGACCTGTGACTGGCGATGGCGGGACGTTTTCCTCAAACCACCTGCGTATATCGGCAAGGGCCGGATGGAGGAAGCAACGGCCAAGATAACGTCTGATGCGCGGAATATGGCGCAGATAGCCCGGCTTGCCATCCTGCGCTGCAAGCCTGGCAAAGACGCCGAGGATGCGCGTCGCGCGCTGGGCGCCACAGATAGCAAAACTGGCTGTGAAGCCCGCGTCATCGAAGCTGGTGTCCTGTGCCTGGCGCCCGGAAATATAGCGAGCCAGCAGGCTATCCTGAAGCTCCTCGCCGACATCAACCCGGGCATCCTGGATAAGCGACACAACATCATAGGCATAGGGGCCAAGGCGCGCATCCTGCGTGTCGATGAGGCCGATACGCGCAATGCCCCGGCGGGCCGCCAGCCAGTGCAGATTAGGTGAATGATAATCAAACAATGTCCAGGTCCGTGCCGCGCTTTCCAGCTGATCAAAGGGTGTACGCCAGGCGGCAGCGAAGCCGGCGCGCTGGATGGGTGTTGGCTCTCTGCCCATCAGGCCGCCAAGGTATTTGTGAAGAAAAAGGCCTGCTTCGACCTCAAGCGCTTGTCGCGAATAGCGCGGCAGGCGATGAGACACACCCTCGGGCCCTCGCGCCAGCTCCGGCCATGGCTGCGCATGCATCGCCAGCAAGACGTCGATCGCCACTTCGTAGCGCTCTGCCACCGGCTCGCCGTCAATCACCACATATTCTGCGCCGAAATCTTCAAACAGCACGGCCTTTGCCGCTCTGCTGAAGGCGTGAATGGCGGGACTTGATAATCCGCGCCGGTTGAGTTCGCTTGCAATCGCCACCACCGGCGCGATGTCCTCGTTAGGCGCCAGGTGCACAAGCTCCATATAGGCCTTGCGTTCGGCCGAGACCGCGCGATCGGGATGCGCATCGGCATTGAGGAGAACAAGCCGCTGGTGCCCGTCGCGCCGGATGCTCTCATAGGCACGCGGCGATGCATCACCCTGCAGAAATATGCGGTGGGCATCGCCAAGTCCCGCCCCCGCCAGAAACTGCCTGAGATCGGCGAAGCGCTGCAGGCGCCGACGATTGTCGTCACCATGAGCGAGAACCATCGCCTGGCGCTGATCAAGGCCGGACAGGTGAAGCGCAAAGCCGGTTTCAGAATAGCGGCTGGGCCCTTTTTCAGGCCATTCGACCAGGACGGCGCTGCTTTCGAGCGCGTCATCAAGACCCAGCTCATCGGCGTCATCGGGTGATTGCAGGCGATAGAAATCGCTGTGCAGCACGGGAAAGCGGAAGCTCGCGCCGGCATAGGGCTGAACGAGAGTGAATGTCGGGCTGGGAACCTCGAGCCTCTCGTCGTTGGCAAGGGCCCGCAAAATGGCGCGCGCCAATGTCGTCTTGCCAGCGCCAAGCGGCCCCGAAAGCGTCAGGCAGTCACCTGGCCTGAGAAGAAGCGCCAACGCCTCGCCAAACCGGCGCGTTGCCTCTTCGTCCGGTAATGCGACAGTCAGAGATGCGTTCACAAATCCCGCCGATCATTGCGGGCGCTGGTCGAGGCGATGCTGCTCGAGCGCCCGTTCCGGGAAGGTGCACCGCACCCGGGTTCCCTGGCCTATCTGCGACTGCAGCGTGATGTGGCCGCCATGCAGTTCGACGAAGGATTTGACAATCGACAGGCCAAGACCTGCTCCACGATGGTCCGTGCCATTGGCCTTGGTGGAAAATCGATCAAAGACATGCGCCTGATCTTCCGGCGCTATGCCAGGGCCATCATCCCCCACCTCGAAGATGATATCCTGTGCCTGACTGCGGCTGGCTGTCAGCGACACCGACTGGCCGCGCGTGGAAAAGCCGATGGCATTCGACAGCAGGTTGTAGAGGACCTGACGCACCCGCTGCGCATCGGCGTTGAAGGCACCGATGTCGCCATTGACTTCCACGCTGAGTGAAATACCCGCCTCCGCACAGCGCTGGCGCAGCGCGCCCGCTGCGCTTGCCATCACCTCAAGCGGCTCGACACGGGTGATATCAAGGGCGATAGCCCCGGCATCAATGGAGGCAAGGGTGAGGATATCGTCAATGATGGCAAGAAGCGTGTGCGACTGCGAGCTGATATAGCCGATATATTCGCTTTGCCGCGACAGGGCGCTTGCGTCGTGTGTCGTGTCGCGCGCTTTTGCCATGAGCACCGGATCGGCAAGCATTTCGGTGAAGCCGATGATGCTGTTGAGCGGTGAGCGCAACTCGTAGGACACGTGTTGGATAAAGTCATTTTTCAACTGATCGGCATCCACAAGCGCCTTGTTGCGTTCCTCCAGGGCAGTTTTAACTCTGACCGCTGCCGTCTGATCAACAAAGGTGACGAGCGTTGCCCCGCCTGGTAAGGGGCGGCTTGATACATCGATCACCACGCCGTCGCGCCGCGACAGGCTGGTCGTGAAGACGCTGCGGTCCTCGCCCATGGCGATGACGCCGTTCTTCAACCCTGACCAGACCGGCGGATCGTCATGAAGGACGGCAAACCAGGCGATCAGCTCATCGATATGCGGGTGCTTTTCGAGATCAAGCGTATCGGCCTCGTCGACGCGCCACATGCTGGCAAACGCCGGATTGAACAATTGCAGCCGTCCATCGGAACCAAACACAATGACCGCGTCGGTGAGGGCCTCGAATGTCTGGCGTTGCACCCGCTCATGGGTGGCGTAGCGCCGCCGCAATTCTTCAAGCTCTGACAGGTTCTCATTGATGATGGTATAGCCGCCATCGCGCGTCGGCAGGCTTGCAACCCGCAACACCCTGCCTTGTGGCAAGTACCAGGTCTCGTCGACCGCGCCTTCCCGCGAGCGCGTCAGATAGCGCTTTTTCCAGCCATTGAAATCGCGCTCATCGGGCAGAAGGCGCAGCGCCCGCAAATGATCGAGGATAGCTTCGTCCTCGGGATTATCCGCAATGAACGCGTCATTGATGTCCCACAATTCACGCCATGCCGGATTGGCATAACGCAGCCGCTGATCGGCGCCAAAAACGGCAATCCCCGTGCGCAAATGTTTGAAGGCGTTCTGCTGCGCCGACAGCAGTGCCGACATTTCGCCGCGCACTGTTTCAAAGTCGGAAATGTCGAAGGCGAGCGCTGCAACTGATCCGCCCATTGGCAGCAGCGATATGTCATAGCCGCGCTTGCTGGAGCCGCCCTCCAGCACGATGCGCTGATGCCAGGGCTTGCCGGCGCGCCATGCCTCCTGCGCGGCTGCGCGCTGTTCAGGACCAATATTCGCCCACCCATCTGTGCCGCTTGGAAAAGGCGGTGCGGCTGCGCTGGCTGCATTGCGCCACACAATGGCTCCGCTGACATCCTGGATCCAGGCCGGATGGGGCAGGTCAGCGAGCAGCTTTTTCGCCGCTTCGTCGGATGATGGCAGGGCGCGTTCAGCCACCGGCACGGCGCGCAGGACCAGGATCGCATTGTGACTGGTGTAAAGCCCCTGCGCGTTCAGCCGTTCCCCTTTGCTTGTGGTCACCGTCTCGCTGAACGTGGCACCGCGCTTCCACAGCTGCGCGAGATGTGCCGTCAGCTTCTCCGCGCTCGGCCCGTCAAGCCATGTGTCAAACATCATGAACGGGCCGGCGCGCGAGGGGATCGTCTCGCTCATCGTGAGTGTGTTGCGCAGGTATTGCGGCAGGCCTCCCGGTTCATCCCACACCGCCATCACCAGGGCGTCCTGGCCAATCACCGTCTCGACCACCGCGAGGCGTTGCGCCTGGCGCGATTGCTGAAGGAGGAGATCGCTGTCCGCGCCGGTAAGCCGGTTGTGCCCCCGCCAGGTGAAGAGGCCGGCAAAAAACAGCAAAACAAAGAGGATAGCGGCAATGACCGCAGTGATCACAGTGGGATGGCCAAGCGATAGGGAAGGCGCTGATGCGCCGAGCAAAAGCGACACAGGAAGAAGAACGCTCAGCCTTGTGATGGCAGAACCTGTCCTCTTGAAATTGTCGCAAATACTCATCTGCTCGACCCTGATCGCGCGTTGTGCATGGCGGGGAGCCCGGTGATTGATCGCGGCCCGTCGCAAAAGCGAATCGCGTCGAACATGCCTGATTTGAGCATCCGCGCCTACGAGTCCGAAACGGGAACGCATCTTGTTCACATCAAAGTCGAGAAATTTGTGCGTCAAAACAAAAGGCCCCGCCGAAGCGGGGCCTGAAAAAGGTCGGTGAGCCCTGTCGCTTAGTAGCGATAATGATCCGGCTTGAACGGGCCTTGCTGGCCAACGCCGATGTAGGAGGCCTGATCAGCGCGCAGAGTGGTGAGCTTCACGCCGATCTTTTCCAGATGCAGCATGGCGACCTTCTCATCAAGGCGCTTGGGCAAGGTGTAGACCTTCTTGTCGTACTGGCCGGGGTTGGTCCACAACTCGATCTGGGCAATCGTCTGGTTGGTGAACGACGCCGACATGACGAAGGAGGGGTGGCCCATGGCATTGCCGAGATTCACCAGGCGCCCCTCGGACAGCAGGATGATACGACGACCGGAGGCCAGTTCGATCTCGTCAACCTGCGGCTTGATGTTGTTCCATTTGAAGTTCTTGAGCGAAGAAACCTGAATCTCGTTGTCGAAATGGCCGATATTGCAGACAATCGCCCGGTCCTTCATCGCCCGCATATGCTCGATCGTGATGATGTCCTTGTTGCCGGTGGCGGTCACGAAAATGTCGGCGCGCGGCGCTGCATCTTCCATCGTCACCACTTCATAACCTTCCATCGCCGCCTGCAAGGCGCAGATCGGATCGACTTCCGACACCATGACGCGGCAACCAGCCTGGCGCAGAGAGGCGGCCGAGCCCTTGCCCACATCGCCGAAGCCGGCAACGAAGGCGACCTTGCCAGCCATCATCACGTCAGTGCCACGGCGGATCGCGTCAACAAGCGATTCGCGGCAACCATAGAGATTGTCGAATTTCGACTTTGTGACGCTGTCATTGACGTTGATCGCCGGGAACAGCAGCTTGCCGGCGCTGGCGAGCTGATAGAGGCGGTTGACGCCCGTGGTTGTTTCTTCCGAGACGCCGCGGATCGAGGCTGCAAGCTCGGCGAACCAGCCCTTGGGCTTTTCGATGAGTTTCTTCTTCAGCAGCGCAAAGAAGATTTCTTCTTCTTCCGTTCCCGGCTTGTCGAGGAAGGCAGTATCGCCATTTTCCGCCCGCAGGCCAAGATGAACGAACATGGTGGCATCGCCGCCATCATCAAGGATCATGTTGGGCATGCCGCCGCCATGCCAGTCAAAAAGCTTGGCCGTGTAATCCCAGTATTCAACCAGCGTTTCGCCCTTGTAGGCAAAGACAGGCGTGCCGCCGGCCGCAATTGCGGCAGCTGCGTGGTCCTGCGTGGAATAAATGTTGCACGACACCCAGCGGACATCAGCGCCCAGCACTTTCAGCGTTTCGATAAGAACCGCCGTCTGGATCGTCATGTGCAGCGAGCCGGCGATGCGCGCGCCCTTGAGCGGCTTTTTTGCACCGTATTCCTCGCGCGTCGCCATCAGCCCGGGCATTTCGGTCTCAGCAATGGCGATTTCCTTGCGGCCAAATTCCGCGAGGCTGATATCCTTGACGATGTAATCCTGAGCGGCCATGCCGAAAGCTCCCGTGACAAATTGGCGTTGTTAGTGTCCGTGCGAGCCTATAACCGGCCTTGTCGTCGTTCGCAATAGGAAATAAAGATATTTTTATATATTGAACAGCCGTGCGTTTGCCGGCGGGTTATTCCTCTTCGCCGAAGCGATTGAGAATAAGCGCTGAAATAGCCTCAAGCGCGGCTGCCGCATCCGCCCCGTCACAATGGACGGTAACGGTGGTCCCCGGCGCTGCCGCCAGCATCATGAGCCCCATGATGGACGTGCCGCCCACTGTTTCGCCCGCACGACTGACCCAGACTTGTGAGGAAAATCCTTCAACCAGCTGCACGAGCTTGGCGGAAGCGCGGGCATGGAGACCGCGCTTGTTGAGGATAGGAAGCTCGCGCATCAACGCGCTGTCAGGGAAATCAGCCGGCATCAGGGCACCTGCACAAAGGGGTGCCAAACTGCTTGAAATCAAGTGTGAATGCAAGGTGTTGGGTGGTGTTTAATTACCCGCCAGCACCCGGCTTGCGGAGCGGATGTATTTGCGCCCCGCTTCCTCCGCGCAGGCAACAACATCACGCAGCCGCCCGTCATGGCGCGTTTTGGCCAGTTTCACCAACATCGGCAGATTGACGCCGGCAATGACCTCGTAGGCGCCTTCATCCATCACCGATATGGCAAGATTGGACGGGGTACCGCCGAAAAGATCGGTCAAAATGACCACACCATCGCCACTGTCGACGCCCATCGACGCGTCGAGAATGTCGCGCCGCCGGCGCTCCATGTCATCATTGGGGCCGATACAGATGGTCGCAACTTGTTTTTGCGGACCAACCACATGCTCAAGAGCTGACCGAAATTCTTCGGCAAGCCGCCCGTGAGTAACCAGAACCAGGCCGATCATCGACTCGCTCTAACTGTGAGTGCCACTCAACCGCAACCGCAGACCGGCCGGGCGAGTTACATGGGCTTTTTTGCAGTGCAACGCAAGTTATCCAGCACGCTTACAAACAGTCAAGATCAAGTCTCGTTCCCGACAGACCCAGCACCGCCAGCACGAGGGAGGCCGGGTCAGAGGCCCTGGACGCGACATGAACGCATTGAAGTGCAACGTTCTCGATCATGACATGATCTTGGTATTCATCAGGTAAACGCAACGATGAGCCAAGCTCGATCACCGCCTTCACAACTGCGTGTGGCTCATGGGCGACCCGGAAAATACCCTGTCCCCGCACTTCGATGAGGCCTTCCAGCGGGGGCGAGGGCGAGGCAATCAGGCGGCCGCCTTCCTGCCTGACGATGGTCTGGTCATCGGCCACCAGCCGCACGAGTGTCTGCCCGCCATGCGGACGCAGGGGCGGCCTGGTCATCAGGCTCCACGCCAGCGCGGATTTCCCGCTGCCCGAGGGACCTCTGATCAAGAGAGCGCCAGGTCCAACCAGCACCGTCGTTGCATGCAGACGCACCATCGTCAGCTGGCCGGCAAACGAACGACGAAACGCGCGCCCGCAACCTGCGGCAGGCCGTCCCCATCACTGACCGTGCGATTGCTGGCGATGATCCGCCCGCGATGGGCCTCAACGATCTGTTTGGTGATCGACAGGCCAAGGCCGGAATTATTGCCGAAGGCACTTTCCGGGCGGTCGGTATAAAAGCGCTCGAAAACACGCTCGATCGGTTCAGCCGCAATCCCTGGCCCATCGTCATCCACCGTGATCTCGATGACGCCGCCCTCGCGCTTGGCGGAGACCCGGATCTCGCCACCCTGATGAGAAAAGGAGCGCGCATTGTCGATCAGATTGGTGAAGACACGCGCCAGCCTGCCGCCATGGCCGCTGGTCATGAACGTTCTGGCTCCCAGGGCATGGCGCTCCAGGGTGAGCCGGATGCTCGGCCCATCGGTTTGCGCTGTGTCGTTATAATGGCTGCAAATGCCGATCAGGATGCCACCGACATCAATCGCCTCGCGCTGTTCGCGCTGCAGTTCAGCATCAAGCCGCGAGGCATCCGCGATATCGGTGATGAGGCGGTCGAGACGGCGCACATCGTGATTGATGACGTGAAGCAGGCGGCGGCGCTGATCATCTGTGCGCGCCAGAGGCATGGTTTCAACCGCGCTGCGCAGCGAGGTCAGCGGGTTTTTCAATTCATGGGCAACATCGGCTGCAAAGCGCTCGATGGCCTCGATGCGCCCGTAGAGTGCGGCTGTCATGTCGCGCAGCGCGCCGGAAAGATGGCCGATCTCGTCCTGACGGTCCGTGAAATCGGGAATCTCGGCGCGCGCCCTCGACAGGCCGCGCACTTTTTCAGCCGCCTCCGCCAGCCGGCGGACCGGCCCGGCAATCGACCCCGACAGCAGCAGCGACAGCACCAGCATGACAGCGCACGCGACCGCAAACACGCGCAGGATTGCCAGCCGTTCGGCATCAATGATGGCATCGATATCCCCCCCTTGCGTCGACAGCAGCAGGGCGCCAATCGCACTGCGTGCCTTCTGCACGGGAACGGCAACCGAGACGATCAGTTCGCCGCGCTCGTTGACGCGCACCACCGGTGCCGAGCGACCGGCGAGCGCCAGCACCACTTCCGGATATCCTCTGCCCTCAGTGGCGCCGAGCTCGCGATAGCGCGGCAGATCGTCACGTGCGAAAACAGCGCGCAACGACCGCCACGCCTGATCAAGCAGGCCTGGCTTGACGCCGGGGCGCAGGGCATCAGGGCGGATCGCTTCGCCGCGCGTGAACAGGAAACTCGAATCAACGACGAGCGCCCCGTCATTATCGTAGACCCTGGCGCGCAATTTCGCTGGCGCGATGAGGCGGCGCAGCAGCGGCGCCACCTGTTCGGGATTGATGCCAAACGACAAGCGCTCGCCGTCCCCTGGACTATCCTCGCCGTCGCCGCCAACCAGCGCGCCGGGATTAAGCGCAATCGCCCCGTCATCGACCGTCGCGTTGCCAGCAATCGCTGCTGCGATGATCTCTCCCTGCGTCAGCAGGCTTTGCACCCGGGCGTCGATGAGCCCGGCACGAAACTGGTTCAGATAAAGGATGCCGAAGAGAAGTGCGGCGAGCCCGGCCAGGTTCAAGATGACGATGCGCCGGCTGAGCGATGAAAAGAAATAGTCGACGATGGCACGCCTGCCTCGTCGCAGGCGCAGCAGCACGGCGCGGAAAAACGGCAGATGAGCCGGCAAAGCGCGCGCCAATGTCAGGCGTGCCATGTGCAGCCATCGCCGCCGTGGCGTGCTCGTCTGAATTGCCATCACCGTCTGCCCGCTCGCTGATCGCCCGCACGGGCGATAGCGCAGACGTGTCGCGGGTTCCTGTTGCATGCATCGCGCCACATCGCTGCCGGGCCTCCTCGCCGGACGATACCGCCGGCGTGTGCCTTGATGCAATCATACAGGCGCCGGTGACGACGGCCCCGGGGGCCCGAGCCTAGATTTCCTTGAAGCGGTAGCCGACGCCGTAGAGCGTCTCGATCATGTCGAAATCATCGTCCGCCACCTTGAATTTCTTGCGCAGGCGCTTGATGTGGCTGTCAATGGTGCGGTCATCGACATAGACCTGATCGTCATAGGCCGCATCCATCAGGGCATTGCGGCTTTTAACGACGCCCGGACGTTGCGCCAGCGCATGCAGGATCAGGAATTCCGTGACAGTCAGAACCACGGCCTTGCCCATCCACGTGCAGGTGTGGCGCTCCGGGTCCATGCGCAGATGCCCGCGATCAAGCGCCTTGTTCCCCAGATCTCCCGCCTTGGTGGCAGCGCCATTGGCCGCCGCCGCCTCCTTGCCACCGGCGCGGCGCAGAACCGCCCGCACCCGCTCAACCAGCAGGCGCTGGGAGAAGGGTTTGCGCATGAAATCATCAGCCCCCATCTTGAGGCCGAACAATTCGTCGATCTCTTCATCCTTGGAGGTCAGGAAGATGACAGGCATCTCCGATTTCTGCCGCAGACGGCGCAGCAATTCCATGCCGTCCATGCGTGGCATCTTGATATCAAGAATGGCAAGATCAGGCGGGTTGGTCTTGAACCCCTCCAGCGCCGACACGCCGTCAGTATAAGTTGAGATACGATAGCCTTCAGCTTCAAGGGCAATTGAAACAGATGTCAGGATGTTACGGTCATCATCGACCAGGGCAATGGTAGGCATCGGCACCTCGTGTTAGGAAAGACAGACCATAGAACGAAGAGGGGCCGAATTGTGGCAAAGCGGACAGTAATAACAAAGACGCTACAACCAATTGATATCAAAAAAGAAATTGCATATCGCCATGGCTGAGCCTGACGAAGGGCGTACGGGGGATCGCCGTCCCTTGGGCGCAATCACTCCCTCCGCCGCCCGTCTTCCTGAGGTCGACGGGGCGGCATTCGACACGATGGGCGTCGCCAGACGCTTGCTGCGCGCCAGCGGGCAGGGGACGCTCGCCACGCTCGATCCTGCAAGCGGCTATCCGCTGGCAACCCTTGTCACCTGCGCGCCTGCAGTGAATGGCGCGCCACTCTTTTTCCTCTCCGCCCTCTCCCTCCACACCCGCAATCTGCAGGCTGATCCGCGCGTCTCTCTCCTGTTGATGGCCGGTGGCAAGGGCGATCCGCTCGCCCATCCGCGCCTGAGCCTTGTCGGGCGCTGTCTGCGCGATGACGATGACACGGCAAAACCCCGCTTTCTCGCCCGCCATGCCAAGGCGGCGCTTTATGCCGATCTGCCGGATTTCGCCATGTGGCGGCTGGAAATCGACGCGGCTCACCTCAATGGCGGTTTTGCCCGCGCGCGCATGCTGACACCGGGCGATCTGCTGTGTGAGCCTGCGGTCAGCGACGCCTTCGCGGCGCAACAGGCAGTGGTGCTGGCCCATTTGCAGCGCCACGCGCATGCCGATATCGCCCGCCTTTTGTCAGCCGATCCGCAGCACGTCACCCTTCTCGCGGTTGACGCCGATGGCCTTGACCTGACGCTTGGGGGACAAGGACGCCGCCTTGCCTTTTCCCGCCGCCTCAACGCGCCTGACGAGGTGATGGACGCCGTGTCACAGATGGCCGGCAACGCCCGCAGCCCGGCACCGTGAGCGCGGCGATGGGCGCCTGGTTGGCGGGACACCACTGCAATCCGCCACGCCCGGCGTGGCAATGCCGGCTCATCACCAGCCAACCTCACTCGTGGTCATTGCCCGATACAAGATGATCAGCTAAACCGACGACAGGCACCCGTAGCTCAGCTGGATAGAGCGCTGCCCTCCGAAGGCAGAGGTCACAGGTTCGAATCCTGTCGGGTGCGCCAATGATGTCAATGTGTTAGGTGATATTTTTCCATTGGCGAAAAGTCACAGGTAGCACATAGGTACCAGCTTTTCAGAAGTCGC
>NZ_JAKFWN010000041.1:0-13622 GCF_021731865.1 Raskinella chloraquaticus (SeqCode)
AGGGCGGATGCGTTGCGTGAACCGACGATTGATACGATCATGCGCCGGACGATATCGCCCCGCCCGCGTATCGCCAGTAACGGAGGCGGCGCGTCAACAAAGGCAAGGGCTGCAGGATAATCTGTCTCGCCATAGGCAACGAGCCTGGCACCAAATCGCTCGATCGCCGCGACTTCCTGTTCGGCATCCGCAGCACTGGCAATCTTGAGTGCTCTGGCCCCACCGCGCCGCGCCAGTTCGGGCAGGGCCGCCAGCGCGCCTGCCGCACCCCCATAGCGATTGACCAGGCTGCGAAACGTTGCAGGGCCGACGTTTTCGCTGCGGATCAATCGCAACCAGTCAAGCTTTTGCTGATCCGTCAGGGGGGGAAGCGCGGTGTTACCCCAAGGCAGCAGATCAGCGCTCATTGACTGCCGATCCTCGATTCCGTTCCGCTGCGCAAGCGGGCGATATTGTCACGATGGCGCCAGCCCAGACAGGCTGCCAGCAGGAGATAAAGGACCGCCTCGCGCGGGAAGGCGAGACCCAGGGCGATGAGTGGTGCGCTGGCAGCAGCAATCAGGGCCGATAGTGACGAGTAGCGGGTGAGCCAGGCTACGCTCAGCCATATCGCTGCAAAGGCGATGGCAACCGGCCACGCCGTACCGAGGAGGACGCCAAGGAAGGTCGCCACCCCCTTACCGCCGCGAAAACGCAGCCAGACGGGGTAGAGATGACCCAGAAACGCACCAGCACCAGCAATCAATCCCGCATCGCTGCTCCAGTTGGCGGCAAGGGCTGAGGCGGCTGTTCCCTTCAGCAGATCGCCCAGAAGCGTCAATGCCGCAAGGCCCTTGCGCCCGGTCCGCAGGACATTGGTGGCACCGATATTTCCCGAGCCGATCTGCCGCAGATCGCCCGCGCCCGCAAACCGCGTGATGATAATGCCGAAGGGGATCGAGCCCAGAAGATAGCCGAAGGCGAGGGCTATCATCGCGCCCTGCAAGGTCATGGTGCTGGTGAAAAATTCCGCCATAAGGATCCACCCCTACCCGTGTCGCTGCAAGCTTATGAGTGGACCACCGCTCCTGCAACCACCGTCAGCTTGACTTTGCCCTGAAAGCGGGCGCGCTCGAAGCACGAGTTCTTGGAGCGTGAAACGATCATTGCCTCGTCGTAGACATAGGGCTCATCGATATCGATGAGAATGACATCCCCCGGCGCGCCGATTGCAAGCCGTCCTTGCGGCAGACCGAGCAGATCGGCGGGTGTCGTTGACAGCGCCCGCAGCAGCGTGACCAGCGAGCAATCGCCCGCATGATAAAGCCGCAACGAAGCCGCCAGCAGGGTCTCAAGGCCGATGGCGCCGTTCTCGGCTTCCGCAAACGGGTAGCGTTTGGTCTCCACATGCTGCGGATCGTGGTTCGAGACGATGACGTCGATGGTGCCGTCAGCGAGCGCGGCAACACAGGCTTGCCGGTCCGTTTCGGTACGCAGCGGCGGAGCGAGCTTGAAGAAGGTGCGATAGCCGCCGATATCGCTTTCATTGAGCGTCAGATTGGCAATCGCCACCCCGCAGGAAACCGGCAGGCCCTGACGCTTGGCAGCCCGCATGACGTCAAACGAGGCAGCCGTTGACAGAAGCGCCGCATGATAGCGCCCGCCGGTGAGCGCGACGAGCCTCAGATCGCGCTCGAGAGGGATGGTTTCGGCTTCCAGCGGAATGCCCTGGAGGCCAAGGCGCGAGGCCATCTCGCCCTCGTTCATCACCCCTTCGCCGACGAGATGCGGATCCTCGACATGGTGGACGACCAGCGCGTCGAAATCGCGGGCATAGGCAAGTGTGCGCCGCATCACCTGCGCATTCGTCAACGAGGTGCGCCCGGAGGTGAACGCCGCCGCTCCCGCCCACGTCAGCAGGCCGATCTCGGTCATTTCCTGACCCTTGAGACCCTTGGTGAGGGCTGCCATCGGCACCACCCGCACCGGGCTCGTGTCGCGCGCCCGCCGCAGCACGAAATCAACCAGCGCCGGCTCATCGATCACCGGATCGGTATCAGGCATCATGACGATGGTGGTGACACCGCCTGCCGCCGCCGCCCGTCCGGCGCTGCGTAACGTTTCGCGATGCTCGAACCCCGGCTCGCCGATGAAGACGCGCATATCGATGAGGCCTGGCGCCAGCACCTGACCCTTTGCCTCGATGATCTGTGTTCCCGGCGGCAATCGCCCGACCGCGCAATCCTTGCCAACCGCGCTGATGATGCCATTTTCTATGAGACAATCGCCGGTTTCATCGCGCCCGCTGTCGGGGTCGATGAGACGGGCGCCGCGGATATAGAGCGGTGGCCCCGGCGGATAGGTGTTGAGCGCGTCCTTGCGGTCAGAGCCGGGCTTCATGATGCCTCACTGATTGGGCAGGTGGCGCGCCAGCGCCTGAAGAACCGCCATGCGCACCGCCACCCCCATTTCCACCTGATCGCGGATGAGGCTTTGTGGCCCATCGGCAATGGCGCTGTCGATCTCGACGCCGCGATTCATCGGCCCTGGATGCATGACGAGGGCGTCGGGCTTGGCAAAGGCGAGTTTTTCCTCATCGAGGCCGAAATAGCGGAAATATTCCGGCACCGAGGGCACGAAGCTGCCCGCCATGCGCTCCCGTTGCAGGCGCAGCATCATGACGATGTCGCAGCCCTCAAGTCCTGCCCGCATATTGGTGAAAACCTGCACCCCGAAGCGTTCGATGCCGCTGGGGAGAAGCGTGGTTGGCGCCACGACCCGCACCTCGGCGCCCAGCGCCTGCAGGCAGAGGATGTTGGAGCGTGCCACCCGGCTGTGCAGGATATCGCCGCAGATAGCGATCCGCAGCCCCCCTACACGGCCCTTGGCGCGGCGGATGGTAAGCGCGTCGAGCAGCGCCTGGGTCGGGTGTTCATGCGCCCCGTCGCCGGCATTGATGACCGAGCAATCAACGCGCTGGGCCAGCAGATGGACCGCGCCGGCGGCGTGATGGCGCACCACCAGAAGATCGGGCCGCATGGCGTTGAGCGTGATCGCCGTGTCAATCAGCGTCTCGCCCTTTTTGACCGAGGATGACGCAACCGACATGTTCATCACGTCAGCGCCCAGCCGCTTTCCGGCGATCTCGAAGGAGGATTGCGTGCGGGTGGAGGCTTCAAAGAACAGGTTGATCAGGGTGCGGCCCTTGAGGGTCGCCTTTTTCTTTTCAACCTGCCGCGACAGCGAGATTTCGCCCTCGGCAAGATCCATCAGCGTCGTGATGTCATGAGCTGAAAGCCCCTCGATGCCAAGCAGATGGCGATGGGCGGCGGCAGGGCTGTCGCTGAATGATGTCATTAAAGCCTCCGCTTAGGGGCTAATGACGCGCGATGCAAGGGGAAGTGCGTCGTCCTGGCAGAATCACCGGTGCTCATTCGACTGGCCGGTTCCATCTGTTTGCCTCAGTACAGCCAGCCGGTCGAGCGCGCCCTGCAGGATGATGGCCGCCGCGTGCGCGTCAATGACCGCAGCGCGCTTCTTGCGCGACATATCGCGCTCGATCAGCGCGCGCTCGGCCTCGTGGGTCGAGAGCCGCTCGTCCTGGAAGACAATCGGCAATGAGGTGAGTTGCGCCAGCGAGCGCTGGAAGGCGCGGGTGGCCTGAGCGCGCGGGCCCGCGCTGCCATCCATGTTGAGCGGCAGCCCGAGAATGAGGGCCGCCGCCTGCCGCTCGGTGCAGATCGCCAGAAGGCTTGCGGCGTCGATGCTGAATTTCACCCGTTTGATGACGGTAAGCGGAGTTGAAAACCGCCATGTCACATCGCTGACCGCGACTCCGATGGTTTTGGTGCCCAGATCAAGCCCGATGAGCGCGCAGGGGCGCTCCAGGTGCCGGGCAAGCTCTTCCAATGTCGCGGCTGCTGCGCTCATCGCTATCGCTTAGCATGGTTCGGCCTTTGGCCAAGTCTGCATCGCTCAAGTCCTTTGTCGCTCAAGTCCTTTGTCGCTGACGTCAGATATTCTGGCGCGGCCAGCGCTCGATCCCCATCACCAGCAACCCGAAGACGAGGCCCAGAAAGGCCGATCCGATCCCGGCAATCGATAGCCCCGATGCTGTGGTGAGAAAGGTGATGGCAGCGCTCAGGCGGACGGTTTCATCGTTGAGCGCGGCGAGTGCTGCATTGCTGAAAGCGCCGATGAGCGCCAGGCCCGCGACCGCTTCGATCAGGAGCGGCGGTGCCCGGGTCACCGTTGCCGCCGCCAGCCCGGCAATCAGTGCGAGCATGATGTAGCCGATGCCCGAAAATACCGCCGCCACATAGCGCTTCTGTGGATCAGGCCCCGCATCCGGCCCGGCAGCGAGCGCCGCGGTGACCGCTGCCAGGTTGACGGTCGGAGCGCCAAACGGCGCGATCACCACGGATGCGAGCCCGGTGCTGACGAAGGCCAGCGAGGTTTTGAGGTGATAACCGAAGGTCGCCAGCACGGCGAGCCCGGTGATGTTCTGTGAGGCCATGGTGACGAAGAAGAGCGGGAGAGCAAGCGAGACCGTTGCTTCCAGCGAGAAGGTGGGTGTGGTCAGGGTTACCTGTGGCCATTGCAGCACGCCGTCATAGGTGCCTGGCGGCGCCAGCGCGATGGTTGAGACAAGCGCCACGAGTGCTGCGACCGGAACCGCAGCCGAGCGGGCAAAGCGCATGAGGATGAGCCAGACGAGGATGACCGCCCCTGCCGTGACCGGAAGAGCCTTGAGGGCAATGAAGGGCGCAAGACAGAGCTTCAGCAGCACACCTGCCAGCATGGCGCTCGCAATCGGCTTGGGGATGGCAACCACCAGCGCGCCAAGGCGCGGCCATAATCCGGCGAACGCAATCATGAGGCCGGCGAGAATGAAGGCACCGACCGCGTCGGCAAAGCCGCCGGCCGTGCCGCCGACACTGATGAGCAGAGCAAGCCCCGGTGTCGTCCACGCAATCGAGACGGGCATGCGTGTCACCAGCGACAAGCCGATCGCCACGGCGCCTTTGGCGAGCCCCAGCAGCAGGAGCGCGGAGGCGATATCAGCACCCGACGCGCCAACCGCCCGCAGGCCCTGAATGACAATGGCGACCGAACTCGCATAGCCGACGAGCGCCACCATCAGCCCGGCCGAGACGGCGCGCGGCGTGATGTCAGCGAAGACCGTAGCGAGACGAGACATGGGCGGAACCTGACGGGCGGCAGGCCAATGGCCCTGTTCTGTCGGCTATCTGAGGCGTTCAGCGATGACTGGCGCGAAATAGGTGAGGATGCCATCGGCGCCAGCGCGCTTGAAGGCCTGCAGGCTCTCCATCATCGCCCGCTCGCCATCAAGCCAGCCGCGCTCGGCGGCAGCCTGGATCATCGCGTACTCGCCCGAGACCTGATAGGCGAAGACCGGCACCTTGAACGTGTCTTTCAGCCGCCGCACGATGTCGAGATAGGGCATGCCGGGTTTGACCATGATCGCGTCAGCCCCTTCGGCCAGATCGAGCGCCGCCTCCTTGAGCGCCTCGTCGCTGTTGGCGGGATCCATCTGATAGGTGCGCTTGTCGCCTAACAGCGTCTTTGCTGTTCCCACCGCATCGCGGAACGGGCCATAAAAGGCCGACGCGTATTTCGCCGTGTAAGCCATGATCAACACGTTATCAAAGCCGTGGGCGTCAAGATCGCGGCGGATGGCGCCAACCCGCCCGTCCATCATGTCGGAGGGGCCGATGATGTCGATGCCCGCTTCAGCCTGCACCACGGCCTGGCGGGCGAGAATGCCCAGCGTTCGATCATTGACGACCGTTTCGCCGCTCAAAATCCCGTCATGGCCATGGCTTGTATAGGGGTCGAGCGCTACATCCGACATAAGCCCGACCTCGGGAACGGCGCCTTTGATGGCGCGCGCCGCCCGGCACACCAGATTTTCGGGATTGAGTGCTTCGCTGCCCTCATGATCGCGCAGATGCGGCGGTGTGTTGGGAAACAGCGCGATACAGGGGATACCGAGCCGGGCGGCTCTTTCCGCTTCGCCCGCCACCAGATCAACCGTCACCCGCTCGACGCCGGGCATCGAGGCGACCGCTTCGCGGCCGCTCCTGCCCTCATTGAGGAAGATCGGCCAGATGAGATCATCGACCGTCAACGTCGTTTCACGCACCATGCGGCGCGACCAGACCGTCTGGCGCAGCCGCCTTGGCCGCACCTGCGGAAACTGGCCAGGGGCGCTGGCGCCACCATCACTCAGCGGCAGGGGGGGACGGCTTTGTCGGTTCATCGTCAACTCGCAACTGGAACGATCAGGAAGGCGTCTTATCACGGGAAAGCCGGCAGCAAAACCGCCGCTTGCGGCCAGCTTGTCGCAAGAGCAGGAGGGAGGGCGCCCCCAGGCGCGGGTGATGATTGACGCCACCGCCTCCTGCCCCTATCCCTCAGCCATCATGCGGCACAAGCTGCCGCCGCGCCATCGGGGCAGGGATGACCAGTGATCTGACCGCAGACCAGACAGCTTTTCGTGATACGGCGCGCGCTTTTTCCGATGCCGAGCTGGCGCCGCATGCTGCCCATTGGGACGAGCATCATGTCTTTCCGCGCGAGGCGTTGCAAAAGGCTGCCGCGCTGGGATTTGGCGGCGTCTATGTGCGCGAGGATGTCGGTGGCAGCGGCCTCACGCGCCTTGACGCGGCGATCATCTTCGAGGAGCTGGCGCGCGGCTGTACCTCGACGACGCCGTTTCTCTCCATCCACAACATGGCCTCGTGGATGATCGACAATTTTGGCCATGACGATCTTCGCCGCCACCATCTTCCTGATCTTGCCACCATGCGCCGCGTTGCCAGCTATTGCCTGACGGAAGCAGGCTCGGGCTCGGATGCGGCGGCGCTGAAGACCCGGGCCACACGAGACGGCAATCATTATATTCTCAATGGCGCCAAGGCATTCATTTCCGGTGGTGGCGTGTCGGACGTCTACGTCGTCATGGCGCGCACCGGCGGCGAGGGGCCGCGCGGCATCTCGACGTTTCTGGTGGAGAAGGAGACGCCTGGCCTGAGCTTCGGCGCGCAGGAGCGCAAGCTTGGCTGGCACTCGCAGCCAACATCTGCCGTCATCTTCGATGATTGCCGCGTGCCGGCGGAAAACCTCATCGGCATTGAGGGGCAGGGGTTCAAGATCGCCATGGCAGGGCTTGATGGCGGGCGCGTCAACATCGCCGCCTGTTCGCTGGGCGGCGCGCAATTCTGCCTTGAGACGACACTTGCCTACGTCAAGGCGCGCCGTCAGTTCGACCAGCCTCTTGCCGACTTCCAGGCATTGCGTTTTCGTCTCGCCGATATGGCAACAGAGCTGATGGCAGCCCGCCTCATGGTCCATCGCGCCGCCCGCCTGGTGGATGCTGGCGACAGCGAAAGAACGAGCGCGGTCGCGATGGCCAAACGCTTGGCGACTGATGTTGCCTTTGATGTTGCCAACCAATGTCTGCAGCTTCATGGCGGCTATGGTTATCTGCGCGATTTTCCCATCGAACGCGTTGTGCGCGATCTTCGCGTCCACCAGATCCTCGAAGGCACCAACGAGATCATGCGTGTCGTCATCGCCCGCGCCATGCTGGGAGGCTGACGGGTGACAGCAGTCAGCCAGACGAGTGACGTGCTGCTCGAGGAGCGCGGCCGCGCCGGCATTATCTCGCTCAACCGCCCGCAGGCGCTGAACGCGCTGACGCTTGGCATGATCGATGCCATCGCCGCAGCCCTGAACCGCTGGGAGCACGATCCGCGCATCGCCCATGTGATCGTGCGCCAGGGTGCTTCGCGCGCGTTTTGCGCAGGTGGCGATATTCGCACCCTTGCAGCGCAGATAACCGCGCAGAAATGGCAGGAGGTGGACGCCTTCTACCGCCGCGAATATCACCTCAACCGCCGCATCAAGCGCTATCCCAAACCTTATATCGCGCTCATCGACGGCATCGTCATGGGGGGAGGCGTCGGGATATCGATCCATGGCCGCTACCGGGTGGGAAGCGAGAAGCTCGCCTTTGCCATGCCAGAGGTTGGCATCGGCCTCTTCCCTGATGTTGGCGGTACCTATTTTCTGCCACGTATGCCGGGCAGGCTGGGACTTTATCTGGCATTGACCGGCGAGCGCATCGCCCTTGCCGATGCGCTTTATGCCGGCGTCCTGACCCATCATGTGCCGGGCACTGAATTCCCGGCCCTGATTGACGCGCTGGCGGCTGGCGATGATTCCGGTGCCATTCTCGATGCATTTTGCCAAAAAGCCGGCACGGCCCCGCTGGAAGACCGGATGGCCGAATTGTCGCGGCTCCTGTCGGGCAATTCGCTGCCGGAGCTGATGGCCCATTTGCGTGCCTTGGCGGCGGCTGGCGAGGCAGATGCTCAGAAGCTGGCCGATCTTCTGTCGGTGCGCTCGCCAACCTCGCTGGCGCTGGCGTTCCGCCAGGTGAAAGAGGGGGCGCATCTCGATTTCGAGGCGTGCATGCAGATCGAATACCGAATCGTCAACCGCATCGTTCGCGGCCATGATTTCACCGAAGGCGTGCGTGCCGTCATCATCGACAAGGACAACGCTCCGCGATGGGAGCCATCGACCATTGCCGCCATCGACTGGCAGCGGATCGAGGAGCATTTCGCTCCCCTTCTTCGACGCGAACTGGATTTTGCCTGATGCACGCAAGCGACGACGTCATCGAGCCCGACGATATCATCCGCGAAGAGAAGTGGATGGCCTGGTTCCTGCGCCTGCTTGCGCTCCTTTATCTGTTATGGGGCGCGGCCAACTGGGCCGCCATTATCGGCGTGCCGGGAACTGCTGATTTTCTCCAGTCATCACTGCCCCGTCAGGTGTTGATCGGCTACCTCGCGGTGATGATGCCCATCGCCGCCGTCGGCCTGTGGGTGACGTCATCCTGGGGCACCGTCATCTGGCTGGTCGTCGCGCTCTCGGAGGTGGTCGCCAACACACTCTTTGCTGACATCTTCGGCTGGGCGTTCGACCTCGTTGCCTTTCATATCGTCACGATGGCAATCTACCTGGCTCTTGCCTGGCGGATGTCGCGCCGGCGGACCGGCTGAGGCTACACCAGCACCTGGGTTCCAAGCTCGACCACACGCCCTGAGGGAATATGGAAGAAGTCGGTGGCGTTGGTCGCGTCCTTTGTCAGCGAGATGAACAGCCTGTCCTGCCACATCGGCATGCCCGAGCGGGGATCGCGCTTGAGGTTGCGCCGCCCCAGGAAGAACGACGTCGTCATGATGTCGAACTTCAATCCGCTCTGCCGGCATTTGGCGAGCGCCAGGGGGACGTTCGGCGTATCCATATAGCCGTAATTGACAATGATACGCCAGAAATCGGCCGAGATGTGCTCAACCGTCGTGCGCTCTTCCTTTGCCACATGCGGGGTCTCGGCAAATTGCACGCTGAGAATGACATTGGTCTGATGCAGAACCTTGTTGTGCTTCAGATTATGCAGCAGCGCATGGGGCACCGATAACGGATCGGTGGTGAGAAACACGGCTGTCCCCGACACTCGCTGAACCTTTTCCAGTGAGCGGAAGAGGCTGGTGAGGGGCAGCGTGTCGCGGCGCATTTTTTGCGACAGGATGACGGTACCGCGCACCCAGCTCGCCATTGTCACGACGATTGCAAGCGCCAGCATCAGCGGCACGAAGCCGCCATCGAAGAATTTGAGCAGGTTGGCCGCGAGGAAGGAAAGATCGACCAGCAGAAACGGCAGGATAACCACGACGGCGAGCCACGGGCGCCATTTCCACACACGAATGGCGACGATGAAAGCGAGAGCGGTATCGACCACCATCGATCCCGTCACCGAGATGCCATAGGCAGCGGCGAGCTTGCTGGAGGAACCGAAATAAAGCACCAGAAGGATCACGCCGATCAACAACAGGCGGTTGACGCGCGGAACGAAAATCTGACCGGCGGTGGTCTCGGACGTGTAGCGGATTTCAAGACGCGGCAGGAGGCCTAGCTGCACCGCCTGCTGGGTCATTGAAAAGGCACCCGTGATCACCGCCTGGCTGGCGATGACGGTTGCGGCCGTTGCGAGGATCACCAAAGGCAGCACCGCCCATTCCGGCGCCATCTGGAAGAAGATGTTGTCGATGGCCTGGGGGTTCGCCAGCACCATGGCGCCCTGACCGAGATAATTGATGGTGAGGCTCGGCAGGACGATCGCCATCCAGCTGAAGCGGATGGGAGAGCGCCCGAAATGCCCCATATCCGCATAGAGCGCTTCAGCGCCCGTGACGGCAAGAAAAACTGAGCCAACGACGGTAAAGCCGATCCACCCTTCGCGGGAGAGGAAGGAGATGGCAAGAACCGGGTTGAAGGCTGTCAGGATCTCGTAATCCTGCGGGATCTGCCGCAAGCCGAGGATCGCGAGGCAGATGAACCAGGCGAGAGTGATCGGGCCAAACCACGCGCCGACACTATGCGTCCCGCGTGATTGCACGGCAAAAAGGCAGATAAGAATGATGAGCGTAATCGGCACCACGTAATGCTCGAGCGCCGGGGTAACCACTTTGAGCCCTTCAACCGCCGAGAGAACCGAAATCGCCGGCGTGATAATGGCGTCGCCGTAGAACAGGGCGGCACCGGCGATACCGAGAGCGAAAACGAAATTGGTGCGCCGGCCGATCGCCCGTTGCGCCAGTGCCAGCAGCGACAGGGTGCCACCTTCGCCCTTATTGTCTGCCCTCATGATGAGCAGGACATATTTCAGCGTCACCACGACGATCAGCGACCATAAAAGCAGCGATACGATGCCGATGACCTCGTAACGCTGGACGCCACCGGAGGTGATGTGGTTGAGGGATTCGCGCAACGCATAGATCGGGCTGGTGCCGATATCGCCGAAGACAACACCGATCGAGCCAATCGCCAATGCGGCAAAACTCGCCGTTTTCGGCCCATGGTGGCTTGTGTCACCGGTAGCGCTCTTGCCGGCAGCATCGTGCGAGGATTCGGCGCCGGGAAGCGTTTCTGGGGTAGATGGCATTGTGCTCATGGGGTTTGGGGCGCTTCAATCACGGGAGGGAATGAAATATTCCGGAGTGATGATTATTCCAGTACCGTTGCGCTGCTGGCCTTCTGCGATGTTAGCCAGATGCACTATACCGCGTCGCAACAAGCATGGGCAGGGCCTTGCGATCACGATTTCTTGCAAGCGATCTGTACGCTGTTTTACTGTGCAGCGCCGGGCTCTTTGCTCATGAAACCCATATAGGGCATCCTTTAGCCACGACACAAGCCACGGCAGGTGATAAACGCCGCGCCAGCATCATAGCGAGATCACCACATGACGACACGCCCGCCTTTGCTCGATCTCTACCACTGGTCAACACCGGTAGGGGCTGCGGTGACGATCATGCTGGAGGAAAGCAGGCTGGATTATTGTGTTATTCCTGTCGATATCAGCAAGGGCGACCAATTCAGCCCGCCCTTTTCAACGCTGTCGCCAAACGCCAAGCTGCCGCTGCTCGTTGACCACGATGGCCCGCTGGAGCGGCCGTTTGCCATCTTCGAATCCGGCGCGATCCTGCTCTACCTGGCGCGCAAAAGCGGCATTCTGCTTCCCGCGTCAGCGGAAAAGCTCAGCCTCGTGGAACAGGGCCTGTTCTGGGTGATCAGCAGTTTTGGGCCGATGATCGGCCAGAGCCATCATTTCCGCCACTATGCGCCCGAGCCCATCGCCTATGCGCTCACGCGCTATGATGGCGAGGTGCGCCGTCTCTACGCCGTTCTCGAAAAGCGCCTGGCGAAACAGGGCTACATCGCTGGCGACTACTCCCTTGCCGATCTGGCGCTGATTGGCTGGGTGCGCCTCCACGAGCGCCATGATGTCGATTTGTCAGCAATGCCCGGCATCACCCGCTGGTTCAACGACATGATGGCACGTGACACCGTCAGCCGTGGTCTGGCCGTCGGCAACGAGGCGATCGAGCGGCGTTTCAGCCCCGCCTGAAGCGGGCTGCCTCAGGCCGATTTGCGCTTGCGGCACTCGCCAAGGAAGCCGCGCCACGTTTGTGTACCAGTCTTGCCGGCGGCTTTGCTCGCTCGCCATTCCGCGCCGCAATCGCGCATGATCTGGTCATTGCGCAACTGGGCCGGCGAGCGCGCCCGTTTGGGGGTCGCCTTTGTCTGGCCCTGTCCGGCTTGCGGCTGTGTGGTTTGCGCAAAGGCAGGTGGCAGCAAAAGCGTGACGCCAAGCGCCAGCACAGCAATCAGGCTCATTATCCGTTTCATCACGTCCTCGTTGCGGCGTCGCACCGGCTTTGCGGGTTTCGGGAGTGCATTGACGCGATGCGGGTTCCAGCCCACGCGAAAAATACGTCAACACTGAAGCGATGTGTGACCTCAGTTGACACGAGACCAGTTGACCGAACGGCAGATCAGCCCGCCGAGCACGCAGCCTTGCGTCGTCAGCTTTCCGTCATCAAGCGTCATATTGCCGGTATAGACCTTGCCGTCTTCCGGATTATAGGCCTTGCCGCTCCATTTATTACCACCATTGGGCTTCATGTCGTAAAAGACGCGTACCCCCACCAGCGGTCGGCTGCGCTGCGCTTCGTCCGGGTTGTTTTTATCCAGTCCCGGATCCTTCAGCCACACAATCGTTCCGCACAGCGCGGAGCCGCAAGCAGCAAACCGCACGCGCGAGGCGCCGTTTTCACGCAGCCATGTTCCGGTTGCATCCTGGGCCTGCGCCATATTGGCCGGGACAAGCGCCAGCCCGATGAGCGCCCAGGCACCCGCCATCGACACGGCCCTCAGTAATTGTCGGATCATCGCTTAATCTCCCTTACGAAGCCATTATTGGCTCTGGTGTTTGCAGGCAGGCTATCTCCACCTTGGGCATTTCGCCAAGAGGAATGATCGCAGCGCGTGCTGAAAGCTGTTGGCGTCGTGGTTGATGAATTCCGTCTGTGGCGAGCCGGAACGATAAGCGCTTTGCTAAAATTTGACCGAAATCGTCTCAATTCGGCTTAGTTTCAGGCAATCTTCATGCTCTGCTCATGTTTCGCACATCTCCCGTTAAACCTGTCATTTTACGCGAATTTGACAGGTTCACGTCATTCTCTCTCCATCAGCGCACCGGTTCGCCGGGAGTTGGAAACAGGGACGTCAAAGCCCGAAAACGGGCATGAGGGACAAAATGGCACGGCTTGCAAACAATGATATCGAGATGAACGCCCTTTCAGGAGCGATGGACGGCGAAGCGCTGTTCCGCCTCGGGCTTGTCTACGCCACGGGACGCGCGGTTGAGATCGACCGCATCAGCGCGCATAAATGGTTCAATCTGGCAATCGCCAAGGGCTATCGCGCCGCGACGAACTATCGTCAGGAAATCGCCGGCGAGATGAAGCAGGACGAAATCGCCGAAGCCCTGCGCCAGGCCCGCGCCTATCTCAGCATCCATTGACGCGGCGCGGGACAAGCCGCGCCCTGCAAAACATATGCGCGCCGGCCTGTCTTGCACTCGGTCGCGAAGCCGGGCATATCTCCGCCAACGGAGACGTGGCCGAGCGGCTGAAGGCACTCGTTTGCTAAATGAGCATACCTTGAAAAGGGTATCATGGGTTCGAATCCCATCGTCTCCGCCA
>NZ_JAKFWN010000012.1:0-10317 GCF_021731865.1 Raskinella chloraquaticus (SeqCode)
ATGGCGCGCGATGCGCGCGCAGCGATTGCCCTTGGCCGGCAGATCATGATTTTTCCCGAGGGGACCCGCCGGCCGCCGGGTGCCGAGCCAAAATACAAATACGGGATCACCCGCATCTACACTGCGGTCGAACAGAGTGTGGTGCCGGTGGTGCTCAATTCGGGTTTTTTCTGGTCGAATTATTTCTGGAGCGGGCATCGCGGCCGCCTGATTGTCGATGTCCTGCCGGCAATACCGGCGGGCTTGAGCGCCGATGAGTTTTTCAAACGTCTGGTGGAGACGATGGAAGAAGCCTCCGACCGGCTGTTCATCGAAACGGCAACGTCGCCGGACGCACCCCCGCTCACTCCCTTCCAGCGCCAGCGCCTGGCCGAATTGCAGGCGAAGGCTGCTCAGGTGTCAGCGCTTCCGGCCGAATCGTAACCACCCTGGCGCAAGCGATCCGTAAGCCAGCTTAACTGCGGATCGTGAATGCCGAGTTCTACAAGGTGGTTCTGTGTGGCGATGACATAGTCGCGATTATCGCCATATCCGCCGCGCCCTTGCTCGACATGGGCCAGCACTGCCTCGTCACTCAGCCTGCCGGCGAATTGCTCGTGGCGCGCATCAGCGACATAACACACCGCTGGAACGGTTCGGTCCTCACCCTCCAGCAGGCGCACCGTGCACGATTTTTCCCGGTAGACGCTGGTCACCAGTTCGCGTGCGCGCAGATATGCCAGCACCGCATCGATATCAGCGTCAGCAATCGCGAACGCCACGCCGCGACAACTGCCGCCATGATCGAGGCCCAGGACCAGCCCGGGGCGCTCGGGTGTGCCGCGGTGGACCAGGGAATAGATGCAGAGCGAGCGATGATAGCCCCATAATCTTGCAGGGAGCGCGCGTTGATAGGGAAAACCAGGTCGCCACATCAGCGAGCCGTAGCCAAAAATCCAGAATTCGCGCATAAGTCCGTCTGCCATCTCTTGAAGTGCGGATGCAACCTGCCCGATTTTGGGCAAGCGTCAATGGTCTTGGCTGGAGAGGCTGGTGCGATGAGGCGCGTTGACCAATGCGCCAGCGATCGTGATCGATGGAGGTTGCGGGCGGTCATCCTGCGTGTCGAAACGGGTCCTTGAGCGCGATGACGGTGCGGAGTTGATATGACTGATATCCAACAAGTGTCGCGCCAGCGACGGCGTGGCTGGGTGGTGTGGCTCTGTCTCGCCGTTGCGGTCGTAACCGGTGTGTGGGGCGGGGTATGGCTGACGATCAGGGCCGAGGTTGAGCGCCAGCTTGATCAGTGGTTGACGGCTGAGGCAGTGCTTGGGCGTGAGCATCATTGTCCGCAGCGCCATATTGGCGGTTTTCCGTTCCGGATTGACGTGGTGTGCCGTGACGCCGTTTTGCAGATGCATACGCCAAACGGTATGATGATTGCCCAGTTCGGGTCGCTGACTGTAACCGCTCTGATCTATAATCCCGATCATGTGATCGCTGACTTCAGCGCGCCGCTCACCATCCGCCAGAAGGATGAGCTGCTTGCCTTCATCGATTTTCAAGGCGGGCAGGCAAGCCTGACGATCCACAATCAGGTGCTTGAGCGGCTCAGCGTCGTTCTGACGCGGCCGTCATTCGCGCGTGCCGACAATATCAGGCCAGAAATTGCCAGCCAGATGCTGGAACTCCATGCGCGCCCCTCGCCCGTCACCGAGGCAAGCAAACGGGATTACGATCTTGCCATCTCGCTCTCGGGGCTGGGTCCAGCCGGCATCCGTCCCCACCAGGGGGCTGATCTCAGCAGTGCCGCGGTGATCCGCGCCGTGCCCTCAACTGCCGGCGAAGATAGCGCGGGCGTGCTTGCCGCCTGGGCGCGGGCGGGCGGTCTGATCGATCTGGTCAAATTAAGGCTGACGCGCGGCGGCGGCATTCTTGGCATCAACGGCAAGCTTGGCTTCAACGAGCGCGGTCTGGCGCAAGGCGGGTTCGAGGCGGTAGTGGCCGACAGTGCGGCCCTGCTGAACGGGCTTGCCATCCCTGGTTTTGGCGATCTGTCGCTTGTCTTCGGCCCAGCGCTGACGCTGGTCGGACGCTCTGGCGAGATCGAAGGCAAGCGGGGAACCAGGGTCGATGTCCGTGTTGATAACGGGCAGTTATCGCTCGGCGCTGTGGTCATCAGGGCATTTCCGCCCGTGTTTTGAGGCGATCATCGCCTATTGTTCCTTTTTGACCGTGCCATGGCGTCCGAAATCGACGGCCTCCGTGTCCTGGCCTGCGGCCAGAATACTGCGGCGAATGGCGCGAGTGCGGGTGAAATGGTCAAACAGCGCCTCACCGTCGTTGTAGCGGATCGCACGGGTCAGCGCGGATAAATCCTCGTTGAAGCGACCGAGCATTTCCAGCACCGCGTCGCGGTTGTGCAGAAAGACATCGCGCCACATGTTGGGGTCGGACGCGGCGATGCGGGTGAAGTCGCGAAAACCGCCGGCGGAATAGGTGATGACTTCCGATTGCGTCACTTCGCCGAGATGGGCGGCGGTGCCGACAATATTGTAGGCGATGAGGTGAGGAATGTGACTGGTGATGGCAAGCACCATGTCGTGATGCTCGGGTGTCATCTCGCTCACATCGGCGCCACATCCCCTCCAGAAGGCTTTGACTGTCGCGACCGCGTCAGGAGAGGAAGAGGGCAGCGGCGTGATGACTGCCCACCGCCCCGTGAAGAGCGTGGCAAAGCCGGCATCCGGTCCGGAATTTTCAGTGCCGGCGATGGGATGGGCGGGCACGAAGTGGACGCCTTCAGGAATATGCGGCGCTATCTGTGCCACGACGGAAGCCTTGGTCGAGCCGACGTCGGAGATGATGGCTCCGGGTTTTACATGGGGCTTCAGCGCTGCAGCGACAGCCCCTGATGCCCCTACCGGCACGCAGATAATGATCAGATCGGCCGTCCCGGCAGGTGCGAGGTCGTCGACAACGTCGCCAAGCTGCAAGGCGCGCGCCCGCGAGCGTACCGTGCTGTCGGCGTCATAGAGAATAACGTGACGTGCCAGACCTCGGCTGCGCGCTGCAAGGGCAAGCGAGGAGCCGATGAGGCCGATACCAACAATGAAGAGCGTATCGACGACAGGATCTGGCGCAGAAACCGTCACGTGCTCATGAACTCCGTCAGGGCAGAGACAACAAGCCGGTTCTGCTCGTCACTGCCAATCGTCAGGCGCAGCGCGGCCGGCAGGCCATAGCCATCGACCCGGCGCAGGATGAGGCCGCGCGCCATGAGGAAGGCATCGGCATCCGCCGCCGTCCTGCCTGTGGTCAACGGGAAATGGATCAGCAGGAAATTGCCGACGCTCGGGGTAACATGAAGGCCAAGCTCGCTCAGGGCTTTCGTCAGCTTCGGCAGCCAAAGGTCGTTGTGCGCGCGCGCTTGTTCAACATGGGCCTGGTCATCAATTGCCGCCGCGCCCGCCGCAATCGCCGCGGCGTTCATGTTGAACGGTCCCCTGATGCGGTTCATGGCGTCAATGACGCCCGGCGGTCCGTAGGCCCAGCCGATGCGCAGTGCCGCCAGGCCGTAGATCTTGGATAGCGTGCGCATCATGATGACATTGTGGTTGCCGGCGACCAGTTCAATGCCCGCTTCGTAGTCATTACGCTGGACGTATTCAGCATAGGCCGCATCAAGAACCAGCAGGCAGGTCGGAGGCAGCGCGGCGTGCAGGCGCTTCACCTCGTCGAAGGGCAGATAGGTGCCGGTCGGATTGTTGGGATTGGCGAGAAAGACAATCCTGGTTCGTGCATTGACCGCGCCAATCAGCGCGTCAACATCGGCGGTGTAGTCCTTTTCAGCGGCGATCACCGGTGTGGCGCCGCAGGCGAGAATGGCGATGCGGTAGACCAGAAATCCGTAGGTGCTGTAGACGGCCTCGTCGCCTGGTCCGAGATAAGCATGGGCGACCAGTGACAGCAATTCATCCGATCCGGCGCCACAGATCAGACGGGCGGGATCAAGCCCGTAGCGCCGGCCGATGGCCCCGCGCAGCACGGTTGCCGAAGGGTCAGGATAGAACGCCAGCTGGGGGCCGAGGCGCGTCAGGGTTTCAACCGCTCGTGGCGAGGGTCCAAGCGGACTTTCGTTGGACGAAAGCTTGTGGACTGTGACGTTTGGTCCGGCGGTTGATTTGCCCGGCACATAGGGGCTGATGGCCATAACGCCAGGCTTCGGCTGCGGCGTGCTCGGGGCTGAAGGGCTCTGTAACATCGGTGTCACTCACTTGACAGGGGAATGGCATAGGTACCGACAAAACGCGCACCCATCGGCAAGGGAATGGCGCGGTCGAAAAAACCGGGCAGCGTTGCCAGTATGTGATGGCGGTGGGCGCTGATGCGCGAGGCGATGGCGGTCGCGCCGGGCACTTGCATGGCGACATCTTCGGGCGCGATGTCGGATGGTGCGTCGAATGCGATCAGCGAGCGGTCCTGCCCGGTTGCTTCCGGTATGATGCGGGCAATCACGAAGGCGCTGGGCAGGGCAACAGCGCCAAGCAGGAAGGGCACGCGGGCGACGATGAGGGCCGGGTCTGCACCCTTGCCCAAGTCCTGCCACCAGGCGGCGCTTGTCTCGTCACCGGCCGGAACGAGGGCAACATCCATCGCCCGCTCGCGGAGCGCGGCAATGGCAGCATCCGGCCCCTCATGCGCCTCAAGGGGTGTGGTGGAGCCGAACTGGAAGCGCGCAAGATCGCGAAAGGACGCCGCGCGCGAGCCTAGCTGGACGGTGAAGGGCGCCTGCAGGCGGATGAAGGCGGTGATGATCTCGCGCCAGATATGCTCGGTTGCCGGCAAGGGGAACGGGCCGTGATGGCGGGCCGCAAGCCGGCGCATCATGTCTGCCTCGCGTGCGGGGCGATAGGCCGAGCGCCCCGGCGTCACGCCTTTGGCGGCTTCGATGCGCGAGACGATCCCGGCGCGACGCATGAGAAGGGCATGCATCTGCGCGTCGATTTCATCGATTTCGGCACGGGCGGTTGCGAGAGCGTTGTTCAGCGGCGATGTGATCATGGCTTTTTCCAATGGGCGCCATGCATAAAGGCGTCAGTCGGCGAAATCAAAGAAAACGTTGACGCTCGCCTTGCCTGCCCATATCGCTGTCACCGTTTCAGCGCTACGGAACCTCCCGGCTGATCGCTGGCGAAGGCTCGCGGTGAAGGGTGCATGGCAGAGCCGGTACCGGATGGGCAATGTGATCGAGACAGAGACTGTCAAGTCATCGTCAGGCATGCAGGCGCGGCGGGAGGCGGACCAGCCGAATTCGCTGGTGGCGCAGTTCAGCGCCAGCGATCCGCTGCCGCTTGACGCCGGCGTTGCCTTCCAGCCGTTGACGGTAGCCTATCAGACCTATGGCGCGCTCAACGCCGACAAATCGAACGCCGTGCTCATCTGTCACGCGCTGACCGGCGATCAGCATGTGGCCAATACCCATCCGGTCACCGGCAAGCCCGGCTGGTGGGAGATCATGGTAGGGCCTGGAAAGCCCATCGACACGGATCGCTATTTTGTCATCTGCTCGAACGTGCTTGGCGGTTGTCTGGGCACGACGGGGCCTGCCTCGACCAATCCAGCCACAGGCGAGGCCTATGGGCTTGAATTACCCATCATCACCATCCGCGACATGGTGCGGGCGCAAGCCAAACTGATCGACCGGCTGGGGATTGACAGCCTCTTTTGTGTCATCGGCGGATCGATGGGTGGAATGCAGGTGCTGCAATGGGCGGCAAGCTACCCCGATCGCGTGTTTTCAGCCATTCCGATTGCGACCGCCGCCAGGCATTCGGCGCAGAACATCGCCTTTCATGAGGTCGGGCGCCAGGCGATCATGGCAGATCCCGAATGGCATGGCGGGCGCTATCTGGCACGCCAGGCCATTCCGGCCAAAGGGTTGGCGGTGGCGCGGATGGCTGCCCATATCACCTATCTCTCCGAGCCCGCACTGCAGCGCAAATTCGGTCGCGAGCTGCAGGATCGCGAGCGTGTCACGTTCGGATTCGATGCCGATTTCCAGGTCGAGAGCTATCTGCGTCATCAGGGTGTGTCGTTTGTCGAGCGCTTCGATGCCAATTCCTATCTCTACATGACGCGCGCCATGGATTATTTCGATCTGGCGGGAGACCATGGCGGCGTGCTGGCGCGCAGCTTTGCCGGTACCAGGACGCGCTTCTGCGTGATCTCGTTCTCCTCTGACTGGCTTTTTCCCACTATCGATTCGCGCCAGACGGTGCATGCGCTCAATGCCGCCAATGCGGCTGTGTCGTTTGTCGAGCTGGCAAGCGACAAGGGCCATGACGCGTTCTTGCTCGATGAGCCGGAACTCTTTGCCACCGTCCGCGGTTTTCTCGAAGCCGCTGCCCGCATACGCGGACTGGCGTAAGGCGCATCATGGCCCGACAGATCCCTCTCATCCCGGAAGCGCGCGTCGATCTGCTGCTGATTGCCGACATGATCGAGCAGGGCGCACGCGTGCTCGATGTCGGCTGCGGCGATGGAGCGTTGCTGCGCCATCTGCGCCTGCAGCGCGGGGTGGAGGGGCGCGGCGTCGACATGAGTTGGGCCAACGTCAACACCTGCGTGGCGGGCGGATTGTCGGTGGTGCAAGGCAATGCCGATCACGACCTTGGGACCTATCCCGATCAGGCGTTCGATGTTGTCATCTTGTCGCAGACGCTGCAGGCGACCGCCAATCCGCGCGATGTGCTGACCCACATGCTGCGTATCGGCAAGCGCGCCATCGTCTCGTTTCCAAACTTCGCGCATTGGCGCATCCGCTGGCAGATCCTCGCCTGGGGGCGGATGCCGGTAACCGAAACCATCGGCTATCGCTGGTACGACACGCCCAATATTCATCTGTGTACCATTCGCGACTTCGTTGAGCTTGCCGGCGAAGTCGGCGCGCGTATCGAGCGGGCGTTGCCGCTCGACCGGCTGGGCCGGCCGTTTCGTGAAACGCTGCCGGTCAGCATCGCCAATATCATGGCGCCACAGGCGCTTTTTGTCCTGACCAAAACGTCTTAACGAACGGGCGTGCGGTTGGTGCGCCGCGGCTCGGCGATGGGGACGAGCACCGGGCGCAGCTGGGCTGCCAGCCGCGAGGCGCGCCGCGCGGGGATTGCCGAATAGACCTGTTTGGTTGCTTCGACAATGTGCACGCCGGCAAAAGGCATGGTGATGGCACGTCCGGTCTTTTCCAGCATCAGCCCGGCACGCAGCAGGGTAGTGCGATTGGTTGGCGGCAGGTACAACGCCTCGCTCCAGTCGAGCGGCGAGAACAGGGTTTCGCGCAGCAGATCGGTCAGCTGGCTGCGCGAATAGGGGCGGCCGTGACCAAAGGGCGTCCATTCGGCGCCCGACCACCAGCCGCGCCGCGAGGGCACGATCAGGATCAGGCGGCCACCGCCATCGAGCGAGCGCCACAGTTCACGCAGAAGATCAGCCGGGTGGCGGCTCACCTCAAGGGCGTGAACGAGAAGGGCGCGATCAACTGAACCTGCGGGGAGCGGCAGGGCGTCTTCCTCGACAAGAGCGGTTGAGGAGGGTTCGCTTGGCCGCGGCCAATGTACGACGCCCTGTTCGGCCGGCATGAAGGCCATGGTTCTGAGCGCGTCGGCACGGAACGGGTTGAGGAAAGGGGTGGCGTAGCCAAGCCCCAGCACCGTGAGGCCGACGACATTGTCCCAGCGCGCCTGAATGCGTGCACGCAGGATGCGCTTCACCATGCGCCCCAGCGGGGTTGCGTAGAAATCACGCAGCCCGACAACATCAAGCGTGGACATGGGCCGTCTGTCTCCTTGGCGGTGGCATTACGGCGCGGCCCCCCCCGCCGGCGCCAGCCTAGCGGCTATTCCGGGCCTCGTGAATGATGCGCCACACTTTCTCTGGCGTAGCCGGCATGTCGAGATTGGTGATGCCAAGCTCGCGCAGCGCGTCAACGAGCGCGTTCATCACCGCCGGCATGGCGCCGGCGCACCCCGCCTCGCCACACCCCTTGACGCCCAGCGGGTTGGTGGTTGCCGGCACGGGATGATTGTGGAACGTGAAGAAGGGCGCGTCATCAGCGCGCGGCATGGTGTAATCCATGAAGGAACCGGTCAGGAGCTGGCCGTTATCGTCGTAGACGACACGCTCCATCAGGATCTGCCCGAAACCCTGGACGATGCCGCCATGGGTCTGCCCCTCGACGAGGAGAGGATTGACGAGCACGCCGAAATCGCCACCGGCCGTATAGCGAGCGATGGTGATGATGCCGGTTGCCGGATCGATCTCAACCTCGGCGATATGGCAGCCATTGGGATAGGCTGACGGCGAGAACTCGTGAATATGCGTGACGTTGAGGTCCTTGGGCACGCCTTCCGGCAGCGTCGTGGTGTGGCGCAGTCGCTCGGCGAGTTCCATGATCGATAGCGCACGGTCGGTGCCGACGACGCGTAATTTGCCGCCCGAAAACTCGATATCCTCGTCACCCGCTTCGAGGAAATGGCCGGCCACGCGTTTTGCTTTCATGATCAGTTCAGCGCTTGCCTCGACGATGGCCGCGCCACTTGCCATGAGCGATTTTGACCCGCCGGTGCCGCCGCCGGCGACAAGCTGGTCGCTGTCGCCCTGGAGGAGGCGGATGCGCTCAAAAGGGATGCCGGTGTACTGGTGCAGGACCTGGGCAAAGGGTGTCCAGTGACCTTGCCCATAATCGAGGGTTCCGGTGATGATGGTGACGCTGCCATCAGCCTCGAAACGCAGGCCGCCCATTTCCTTCATCGGCGGCGCGGTCACTTCAAGATATTGGCCAATGCCGCGTCCGCGCAGCAGGCCACGCTTGCGGCTCTCCTTGCGGCGAGCCGCGTAACCGTCCCAGTCCGCGATCTTCAGCGTCTCATCAAGCAGGGCGGTGAAGTCGCCGCTGTCATAGATCGTGTCGGCAGGCGTCTTGTAGGGCATGTGCGCGGGCAGAATGTGGTTGCGCCGACGCAAGGCCACGCGGTCGATGCCCATTTCGGCAGCGGCGTTGTCGATCAACCGCTCCATATAGAAATTGCCTTCGGGCCGCCCGGCGCCACGATAGGGGCCGATGGGCGGGGTGTTGGTGAACACCGCTTTTGTTGCCACCGCAATCAGCGGCGTCCGGTAAACGCTGATGGTGTTCTTGGCGATGTTGCCCGTGCCGGGCAGGGGGCCGACATGGTTGATGTAGGCGCCGAGATTGCTCACACCCGTGATGCGGACGGCCAGGAACTTTCCGCGCTTGTCGAGCGCCAGTTCGGCGGTCATTTCATGATCACGACCATGATGATCAGAGACAAAACTCTCCGAGCGCCGGTCCGTCCATTTCACCGGGCGGCCCAGCATCCTTGCGGCATGGAGCACGCAGATATATTCAGGGAAGGCACCTGCCTTCATGCCAAACGAGCCGCCGACATGGGGCGTGAGGATACGCAATTTATCGCGCGGCACTTTCAGCAGATCATCGGCGATCGCCGCCCTCAGGCCGAAGGCGCCCTGGCTGCCGACGGTGAGGGTGAATTTCTCCGCCTTGCGATCAAATTCGGCCAGCGCCGAGCGCGGCTCCATCGGATTGACGATGACGCGGCTTGAGGGCAGGCGAAGGCTGGTGACATGGGCCGCAGCGGCAAAGGCGCGGTCAACCGCTCCCATATCGCCGAACGCGTAATCAAGTCCGACATTGCTGGGTGCTTGCGGGTGAAGCAGAGGCGCGCCGTCCTTCACCGCTTCCGAGGCCATCGTCACGGCCGGCAACATGTCGATATCGACCATCACCGCCTCCGCGCCGTCCTGGGCGATGGCAGCACTTTCGGCAACAACGCAGGCAATCGGATCGCCAACAAAGAATACTTTGCCATCGGCCAGCGGCAGACGTTCCGCCTTGCGGATGGGTGTGCCGTCGACATTCTTGTGCGGCATGCGGACGCTGAGGGTTCCGTACCCCGCTTCTGTCAGGTCTTTCTGGGTATAGACGGCAAGAACGCCAGGCATCGCCAGGGCGGCGCTGACATCGATCGATGTGATGAGGCCATGCGCCACCTGGCTGCGGACCATCGCGGCGTAGAGCTGACGGGGGAGCACGACGTCATCGGTGTAGCGCCCCTTGCCCGAGACAAGGACCGGGTCCTCATTGCGGGGAACGCCCTGACCAATGGCATAGCGGCCAGCTTCGATATCAACATGGTCGACGGGGCGGTTCATCGTTTCAGGCTCTCCGCAATTGCCTAACAGTGACGGATCGTGCCCTTGGGCAGTCGAATGACAGCCTCGATTGCCAAAGGATCAGGA